>JABDLW010000767.1 GCA_013001805.1 Saprospiraceae bacterium
GCCTATGGCCTACGCTAGACTATCTGATCATAGACCTTCCACCAGGTACCGGAGATATCCAATTGACGCTGGTGCAAACCGTACCGCTCACCGGAGTCGTCATGGTAACCACCCCGCAAGAAGTCGCGGTAATTGATGCCATTAAAGCGATGAACATGTTTCGATTGCCGTCCGTAAATGTGCCCATTCTGGGTGTAGTTGAAAATATGGCCTGGTTTAGCCCACCTGACCATCCACTTGAAAAATACTTTATCTTCGGGCAAGGAGGAGGAAAAAGACTGGCCGCCGAATCGGAGAGCGCCTTACTTGGAGAAGTGCCTATTGTCGAAATGATCCGTCAGTCAGGTGATTCGGGAAATCCCGTAGCAGGAAGTAAAACTGACGGCCATGATTTAATTTGGATAGAGATTGCAGATCGAGTAGTTAGTGCAACAGAATTGCGAAATAAGATGCAGGCAGCAACCCGCATAGTGGATATAAAATCATAAATTTGTAATGACCAACGAGAAGCGCAGGTGGCAATTTTAATGGCAGACAAGAGTCAAATGATGAAGGATGTTGAATCGGCATTGGAACATGTACGACCTCATTTAGCTGTGGATGGAGGAAATGTTGAGCTGGTAGATATTACCGAAGACAACGTGGTTCTGATTCGATGGAAGGGTGCATGCAGGAATTGCAATATGACCCAGATGACTTTGAAGGCTGGAATCGAAGAAGTGGTAAAAGGTAAGGTCGCTAATGTCCTGGGTGTCCGGGTAGTGGAAGAATCGGATCCATGACCCGAAAGGAACTCACTCATCAGATTAGAGATAAGCAGAGCTTTCTTTGCGTAGGTCTGGACCCTGATCTGACCAGATTACCAAGATTTTTCTTGGATTTTGAAGATCCGGTCTTCGAGTTTAACAAAAGGGTAATTGATGCAACCAAGGACTTTTGCGTTGCCTATAAACCGAACGTGGCCTTCTACGAAGCCTTGGGTACCGGAGGGTGGCAAGCTCTGGCAAAGACCCTCGACTACATACCCGAGACACATTTTACGATTGCCGATGCAAAACGAGGAGACATTGGCAATACTTCACGTCTCTATGCCACGACCTTCTTTCAGACTTTCGATTTTGACGCAGTGACCATAGCTCCATACATGGGCGAAGATTCAGTAGCCCCATTCCTGGAGTTCAAGGATAGGTGGGTCATTCTACTTGCATTAACTTCAAATGCCGGCAGTAGTGATTTTCAGTTTTATAAAAATGACGTGGGTAAACCTTTGTTCCAGCATGTCATCGAGCGGGCAATGACATGGGGTGATTCAAACAACCTCATGTTTGTTGTGGGGGCCACACAGGGAACTCACCTAAGACAAATACGTACAATTGCACCTGATCATTTTTTACTGGTTCCGGGTGTTGGGGCTCAGGGTGGCGATTTGAGCACGGTAGTAACAGAAGGTAAAAACCAAGATATTGGTCTACTTGTGAATGCATCTCGATCCATCATATTTGCTGGTACTGAGGCACATGATTTTGATCATTTGGTTTCATCTGCTGCTAAATCACTTCAGTCAGAAATGAGTATTCTGCTATTATAAGTCCCACCAGGTTCATAATGAATGTTGAGCAAATCAGAGAATATTGCCTTAATAAAAACCATGTTACTGAAGACATGCCATTTGATGGTAATACATTGGCCTTCAGAGTGGCGGGTAAGATGTTTCTTCTCACTTCGCTAGATGCCGAATATTCCTCCATCAATCTTAAATGCGACCCGCAGAGAGCTGTAGAGCTTCGGGAAGTATATGAGGAAATTACTGCAGGATATCACATGAACAAAAAGCATTGGAATACAGTTGATTGCGAAGGTTCACTTCCAGCATCACTTATAACAGAATTAATTGACCATTCCTATGTATTGGTAGTTCAGGGGCTACCCCGAAAGGTCAGGGATAGTCTCCAAATAACGGATTGAAATTTTGAATACCAAGGTAGATTATATCGTGGTTGGGCAAGGACTTGCCGGTACGTTAGTTTGTTGGATGCTCGAAGAAAGGGGAAGAAAATTTGTTGTTTTTGACCAGGGTCATGCCGGAAGCTCCAGTAATATTGCGGCAGGAATAATTAATCCGGTAACCGGAAGGCGATACGTAAAAAGTTGGATGTATGACGAATTACTTCCCACCGCACTAGCCTGCTATAGCAACATGGAAATGCGGTTGAATGTGACGCTTTTAAGGCAACGTAACATTTTACGATATCTGCCCGATTTCAAATCGGAGAACGATTGGTTGAGTAAGTCAGCAAAGCCAGGATACCACACTTATATTTTGAGCCGGGCTGAGACGGAAGAAACATCTCAGCTGGATTTAGGAGGAATGTGGGGAGAAGTAACGAACAGTTATCAACTGGACATTGGGACTCTTATAAGTAGCTATCGTCGCCATCTTAGGGAAAAATCACTGCTGAGGGAACAAGTATTTGATAGTGAGTTACTACTCAAGTGCCGCGACACGCAAACAATTTATGGCCTGTCTTTTGAAAGAATAGTTTTTTGCGAAGGGCATCTCGTGAGCAACAACCGGCTTTTTGCAAGTGATTTTCTTAATCCCAGTAAAGGGGAAGTATTGATCCTTCGGATTCCGGG
>JABDLW010000094.1 GCA_013001805.1 Saprospiraceae bacterium
ATAGCACCCTTACTGGCCGCATATCCCGGTACGGTAATTCCACCCTGAAAGGTTAAAAGGGATGCAGTAAATACAATTTTACCATTACCGCGAGACACCATGTCTTTACCTATTTCGCGGCTGAGAATAAATTGAGCGTTTTGGTTGACTTCGATTACCTTGTCCCAATATGCATCAGTATGTTCTACTGCAGGTGCTCTTAATATGGTACCGGCATTATTCACCAAAATATCTATTACCGGAAAATCCGATTTCACTTCCTGAATAAACCGGTACAAGGCCTTTCGTTCAGAAAAGTCGCAAGTGTAGGCTTTAAATTTTCGGCCGAGCGCCAATATTTCTTTCTCAATTTCACTCCCCTTTCTTTCCAGCGTTGCACTTACACCAACAATGTCTGCACCTGCTTCTGCCAACCCTATCGCCATAGCCTTGCCGATTCCCCTTTTGCAACCAGTCACCAAAGCCGTTTTTCCTACCAGACTAAACTCATTTAATATGCTCATAACTTATAGTATATTTTTAGGTTTTGGATCTATTATGGGGCAAAACTGACGTACGATTCAAACCGCTTTAAATAATCCCATCCTTCTTTACGATCGAAACAGAGACCCCATTCCAAAGCAGCCAGGGGCGAACGTTTATGGTCCAATGACCGGACCAGACCCGCTGCATGTGGAGGCTTGGTTCGACCGCCAATATGTGATTTTATTTCAAAGTTTATTCCATCAGGTGCCCATTGGATCGTGTTGTTCTCCGGCCCATCTGAGGTTAACATGGCTGCTATGCCGCCTTCGTAAGGCCAAACGCATACTTCGTGACCACTATTGGTAATGGGATTAAATGGCGATTTGCGGTAGGGACCCTCCACGCGATCTGAAATGGCAACACCCCATTTTATTTCGCGACCACCTAGGGTATGTTCTTCACCCATGCGCTCACCCTTATAGTACAAATAGAACTTATTCTTATAATACATTAAACAGGGATCATGCACCTTATGGCTGTCAAAATCTCCCTTTGCACTCACCTTAAACCGATTATCTTCTTCACCCAGCCACACTCCATTTTCAGCCGGCTCGAGAATAGGGGCATCTAACTTTTTCCAGGGTCCGGTGGGTTTGTCGGCAATTGCCATACCTACCTTATTCTTAACCCGGTTGACATATGGCGCTTTAACCACCTGATATACCAGATAATATTTATCTTGATGATATAGCACCTCAGGTGTGAAAACAGCCCGGTCATCGTAGGAGCCGGCTTCGCCTCTGCCAACTGCCAAACCGATCTCTTTCCAGTTCCAGCCATCATTGGAACTAGCACACCATACTTCTGAAAGATCCCAGGGAAATACTTTTTTATTCGGGTCGCCGGTGCGAAAACCATGGCTTTCCCCAATGCTCTTGGTATAATACACATAGTAGGTTTCTTCCACCTTGATTACTGCACTGGGATCTCGACGAGTCACACCAGCTTCGAAAGTCAAATCGCCCTTAAGGTCCTTCATTCTAAAACTTGTCCACCAATCCGGACCTGCAACATAACCCATCTCAAGGGCCCTTGTTGATGCCGTACTAAGACTGTCCTTGTTTGAGATGCCAAGTTTCTTAATGATTTCGATTTTATGATGCTCGACTTCAGCAACATCCTGCTGGTCGAAGTTTCGGCAATTCAGATGAATACCGGTGGAAGCAATTAAAAATATCCACAATAGCTTTTGATCTAAAAACATCAGATGCCTAGCGATATACAGGTAAGTGAGCCCAGGTAGTTGATGATTGACGGCAGATGAGTCAACCTGCGATTTACAAACATCGGTTCTCTTAAACATTCCCTTTATGACCATTTTATGCATGACACTCCATAAGCACTTTCATCCCGTCCGGATTCTTATCAATATGCTCAAATACCTGCTGGATATTAGTTAGAGGCTGTACATCTGTGATCATTTTGTCAAAAGGTATATCCATGGCAGTGATTAACTCAATCGATTTCTCATAATCGTCCTTTTCATATACGCGAGCTCCAATCAATTTAAGTTCTTTCCAAAAAAACTTAAAAAGGTCCACCTCTTTCTTTTGACCATGAATGGCCACCAACACAATGCGACCACGAATACCGGATATTTCAGTCATAATGTCTAGTGCTGCCTGGGCACCTGCCACTTCAAAAACTACATCTGCCAGCCGGCCATCAGTTTTATCCCGCACATATTTCACCAGATCAATCTTGGTCGGATTGACCACATCCAGTCCAAATTCCTTTGCTTTGGCAACTCGCTTTTCATTGACCTCGGAAACAATCACTCTGGCTCCAGTGGATCGGGCGACCAATGCCACCAATAACCCGATGGGGCCGCCTCCCAGCACTACGGCTGTCTCGTCAGATTGCAACCCACTCAATCGGACATCGTGTACTGCAACTGACAATGGCTCCACTAAAGCGGCCAGTTTCAGGTCCGTTTCTTCACTTAATTTGTGTAGGGTGAAAGCTGGTACATTCCAATATTGCTGCATGGCACCGGGACTGTCGATTCCGATGAATTTTAATTCTTGACAAATATGATTAAATCCCTTATCTGAGGGTTTGGCTTTGCGATCATCCAAGGGCCTTACCACCACCTTGTCACCGACCTTGAAGCCAATAACATCCATGCCGATCGCATCAATGACTCCAGACATTTCATGGCCTATCGTTTCCGGGATTTTCACTCGTTTATCCATCATTCCATGATAAATATGGACATCGGTACCGCACACGCCCACATAGGCCACTTTGATCCGTACTTCATCCCGACCCGGCACCTCCATATCTTTTTCGATGACTGAAAAAGTTTGGTTGCCCTGATAAATTGTTGCTTTCATTAAAATTGATATCCTTTAATTATTTTGACCATAATCCATGGTCTTAAAATCAATTAATCCGTCATTCACCCTTTGCAGTATGTCGAATAATTCTCCTTGAAGAAAAGCGCATAATGCTTTGATAGTCCGCATTATTATAAATGTGAGATAACCCCCAGCGAAGTATTTGCGTGGGCTCCTTTTCAATATCAGCTGACCGGTTTAGACCGATTGCGTGCGGTGCATTTTTTATAACCGACATGATTTCGAAATTAATTCCATCAGGAGCCCATTGAATCGTATTTTTTTCCGGTCCGTCAGTGGTGATCAATGATGCAATGCCACCCTGATAAGGCCATACACATATTTCATGGCCACTATTACTAATTGGGTTGTATGGTGATTTTACGTACGGCCCGAGTGGCTCGTCAGCAATAGCCACTCCATGCCGGATTTGCCTTCCACCAAATGTAATCTCCTCTCCCATTTGCTCCCCTTTATAATAAAGATAGAACTTCCCCTTATATGGCAAGATGCAGGGATCATGTACTTTATGGCTATCAAAGTCTCCCTTCTTTTCCACCATAAATCGATTCTGTTCTTCTCCTTTCCACACACCATTATCGGCCGGGCTTAAAATTGGATCCACACTTTTTGTCCACGGTCCTTCCGGAGAATCTGACCAGGCCAGGCCGATCTGATTTTTAACCCTGACGTTATATGGTGATTTTACTGTTTGATAGCATAGGTAATATTTACCTTCATGCTGCATTATTTCTACGGTAAAAACCGACCGGTCGTCATAAGCCCCCTCTTTTCCCCGGGGCACTGCCATTCCCTGCTCCTGCCAGGTCCAACCGTCCTCTGAGGTGGCATACCAAATATCGCAGCGATCCCAGGGAAATACTTTATCCCTTTCGATATCTCCAGCGAAACCTTGAGTAGGGCCGGTGCTTTTACTGTACCAGACATAATATTTTCCATTCTCAAAAATGAATGCGCTGGGATCTCGCCTGACGACCCCCTCTTCGTAAGCCAGATCGCCCTGCAAAGGTTCTAGTTTGCCAAATTCCAAGAACCACTCGTTGCCAATATCTGGCCAGGCCAATGCCCGTTTAGACGCAGCACTAAGGTACTCTGCATTGGTGATGCCCAGTCTGTCTAAATCGACATCCCCGACTTCCGCCATATCAATGCTTCCCATTCCACCCTGGTCTCGATCCGGGTCTTTCGACTGGCAACCCAATGACGCGAGCACAAGTAGCATAATCATGCTTTTAATCCAACAATTCATCCGTGATTATACTTTAATTTTCAAAATTTCCTGACCATACTTTTGCCCGAAAGCAAGGATCCGGACCGCTCTGGCTGGCAGGTCTGTCTAATATTTCTCCACAAACACTTTACTTTTTCATCCTCTTGTTTCGGTATAATACTATGATATCAGAATTTGCCCGCAAGCCACTCCAATCCTTTCTGCGCAGCGGCAGCATCGTCTTCACCTTTCCCACCCGAAAAAGCAGCGAGAATATGGCCTCCATTGACTTTGATAATGACGCCACCAATATATCCGTACTCGCCCCGCATATCTTTTCTTTCCGGATTGCCACTGTCTTTTAGGGTCACGGCCATCTCGGCCGCTTTCGTATAAACAATACCCAGTAAATTGACTTTGTCATCAGCGAGTTTGCCTACCACTTTCATCCGCGATATCCAGGTTTGGGAGACATCCCCGGGAATAAAGGCAACCATGGCAACTCCGGTCATCGGTATACTGTTGGCTTCCCTTTCAATAATAGCCAAACATTCCCCGGCATTTTCCAGAAATATTTGTTCACCAGTGGCCAGATTGTCAACCGGTTCACCAGGATTATACCCCGAACAAATGCTGATAGAACAACTTAAACAAAGTGCAGCCAATAAAACTACTTTTTTCATGATCATTTTCTTAATTGATTAAAATTGAAAATAAAATTCAATGCGTCCAACCCAACCTGAATTTCAAAAAAAGGGTTAAGAGACTTATTTCACGTTTTTTGGAATGCTGTAATAGTGTAGCAAACTGTAAATAAATATAGCATCTAATAAGTTCTTCTCTACCAATTCTTCATCATCAGAAACCTTACGTAGCTGTGGCCATGCTCGGATTCTGCTTTTACTGACGCTTGCGGTCAGCATACAAAATGAATACGTCATATACTAAACTTACTTACAAGTTGTTACACTAGTCCACAAACTCCAGTAAACCAAATCTCCGGGCATGATGCACATTTTCGATTCCATACACCGGAAAGATCGTAGAACAAACCCGGCGCCGGGGCTCGGGATCATTGCGTTCCTGTCGCAGAGCCAGAAAGGCCCATTGATTTCCTGCCTGTACGGGGCTGAACTTTTCCATGCCCCGAAATAGGTTTAATGGGATAGCCAATTCCATGGTCCAACCCACATCAATATCTGAGTTATCATTAAGGGTACCATTGTAGGTTACCTCAACCTGAAATTCAGGATTATACGAATACACCGATCCCTTTTTACCTTGATAAATGTTGTCAAGATAAATAAAGTCATTGGAAGCTTTGTACAGGTTTAGTTCGAAACCATAATGCATTTCCAGGCTATCGGGAGCCGGAATTAAAAACAATTCAGCGCAATCGTCCATGTAGGGCCTGCCATCTCTTTTCGTCTCAGAAGCTGTGAGGAATTTGTCATCACAATCAAAAAATGCATAAAGGTATGCATCATCCCAAAGCATTCGAAAGGTAGCATTTTGCTTATCACTGTCTTTTTCAATCCCATAGAAATAGTCCAGCGATCTGGTTTCGGTCTTTTGCCAGGCAGGTTCGTTCATTTTTCCATCTATCTCCATAGGGGAATCGGTGTGCGAGGCATGAAAAAGCTGATGTTCTCCCAAAACGAGCTTTTTATCCTGCGCAATAATGTAGCTGCAAAGGAGTAAACAAAACAAACCGAGAGGCACTCTGGCGACATGGTGGAAAAGTATTTTCATGGTAAGTGAATAAGGACTATTTAAAGTAGGCATTTACTTTCAACGACATGACTCATTCGATTCTTTTTACGCTATCCCTTCCATAAAAATGGAAATAACAAAACGGAAATACCAACAATCAGGAGGTCTACTGACAACAACATGGTGAGATCACTTTGGACCATAGCCCAGGTCGCAGGGGCCAGCGATTTAATCGATAGCCGGATTAGAGGTAACAGTAAAGGTATTATTACCGGCAAGCTTAAGATCATCATCATAGTGCTTTTATTACTGGTGTGATTAGCGATAGCAGAGACAAACGTAAAATTTGCCGCTATTCCAAAAGCTCCTAAAACCAATGCCAGAAAGAAAAAACCACTTTCCTGAACCGGATATTCGGTGAGTAATGAAAATAGTACCAAACTCAGAAGGGCGATGACAAATATCAAAGCCGTGTTATAAATGAGCTTGGAAAACATCACCGCAATGGGATCAGTGAGGGTAAAGTAATAGATCCGCCTACGATCGTCCTCCTGTGCAAAGGATTTCAAAACCGCATTGACTGAACCAAACAAAACTACAATCCAATATAGCGTGACCCAAGCCTGACCACCCACTTGACCAAAGCTGAGAAATACAATAAAAAAAGAGGAAAAGACGTACAAAAATATACCCCCCAAGCCAAACTTTTGACGAAAATCCAAAATGAAATCCTTACGCAGTAGTGCTCGTACTTCGTCAAACATCAGACAAAAAGGTATTTGGCCGGTTAAAGATACAAAGCGTACGGGACTGTAGATCTGATCGGAAGAAAATGCAGCTTCAGTGGTTTACATGGTAATAATTCATCATATTTAAAATACAGGTTTACAATTTTTTACATACATTTGATAGCGATTAAGGTTTTGACATGATGCTCTTTTCTATTCTCTTCGGTTTGCTGACCTGGGTAGCTCCTGATAACGGAGTTGAACCAGGCCGATATTTTGAGGTTCAAGCTGCCAATGGTGATGGGGTCATTACCCTTTTGGGCCGCTACCATTTGTCTTCTGAAACTTGCAATGTTGCTGAATTCTACCGGCTAAATGCACTTGACTCAAAAGATGCCCTCTATCTTGGCCGTACTTACAAATTGCCATTGCTGATCTACAAGTACAATGGAAGGAGCATACGGAGCACTATTGGAATCACAGACTATGCTCAGGCGGTCAGGATACAGAAGTATAATGAATTAATGCACCGCAAAAACATGCGTTCCACAGACTACCGGGAAAGTAAGATCCTTTGGGTGCCTTTTCATGAACTCAATTGCCACAGTGATTCTCCCACGAAAAACCTGGTGAGCCGGAAAAGTTACCACTTACCGATTTTAGGCAAAGCCGAGGCTGATGTTGAAATAAAATCTGATGCACTCAAAGATCAGGTGTATTATATCATCTCGGGACACGGGGGACCAGATCCCGGAGCAGTGGGAAAAAGGGGATCGCATATGATGTGCGAAGATGAATACGCCTACGATGTTGCTCTACGTCTTTTTAAACTCCTTCTGGAGCAGGGAGCCAAGGCCTATCTGATTGTGGAAGATCAGAACGATGGGATACGCAACGGAGAGATTCTACCCTGCGATCAGGACGAACGATGCCGGGGAGCTGTGATCCCCCTTAACCAGGCTAAACGGCTGAAGCAACGGGTCAATGAGGTAAATCAGTTATATCAGGCAAATAAGAAGAAGGGATTTCAAAATCAGACAGCGATTTCGATTCATGTCGACAGCCGAAGCAAGAACCATCGCCAGGATGTATTTTTCTGCTACTACCCCACTTCGAAATCCAGTAAAAGTCTGGCGGAAACGATGCAAAAAACATTTGCGCAGAAGTACCAGCGTTTTCGTGCCGGCGGTCACTATGCCGGTGAGATTGACGACCGCGATAACCTGTATGTACTGCGCCATACCACGCCAAAAGCGATCTTAATCGAACTGGCCAATATCCAAAACAAAGCCGACCACCGGAGAATTGTTCAGGCCTCCAATCGCCAGGCATTGGCCAACTGGATGCTGGAAGGCCTCCTACAGGCAGCGAAGTAGTGCAGCTTTTCCTATATAAATGATACTATCAACTGGCTGCTTTTTCACCAGCTCTTCATCCTCAAAAGTCTTATATAGCTACAGTTAATGCTGCACTAGTACAAAGCTTGTCGTTCCCAATTGTTAATTTTTTCTTAAATACGAGGCTCTTCGTAGATAAATTTGTACGGACCCGCAAAATAAACTATTATTGTACGAAGAAATTCGTATATGCAGACATCATCACATAAACCCACCGAAGCAGAGCTCGAAATATTGCAGGTGCTTTGGGCACAGGGTGCCAGTACGGTCAGACAGGTAAATGAGGAAATAAACAAATCAAAACCTGATGTTGGGTACACGACCACATTGAAGTTAATGCAGATCATGAAGGACAAAGGCCTGGTACATCGGGATACCAGCAGCCGTCAACATATTTATCAAGCCGCGGTGGAAGAGGGTCTGGTTCAGGATGGTATGGTAAAAAATGTCATTGATCGATTTTTTCATGGTTCCGCCAAAAGATTGATCATGCACACCCTGGGCCAGGAAGAGCCAACGGCCGAAGAATTGGATGAAATCAAAAAACTAATTCAGCAGATCGAGTCTGAAGTAAAAGAATAAAATATGTGGATTGAAACAGTGCTTGGTTATCAGGTGATCGATGCCCTCTCTAAGATGATTCTCCATTCGCTTTGGCAGGGCAGCATCATTGCTTTTCTTCTTGCCATTGCCCTGAAAGTAGTACCTGAATCAAAATCTTCCCTACGATTCAATTTAAGTGCGCTGGCCTTGTTTGCCATGCTCGTCACTGCATTGTCCACATTCCTGT
>JABDLW010000792.1 GCA_013001805.1 Saprospiraceae bacterium
CCTATATTGATATTTACCATGAGTTTATCAAAATGTTTCATGTCAAGGATGCTGAATTTAATGCCTCAGGCCGGGTGGGTGTCTATGGTGGTTACCAGGATTGGATCAATCGCGCAGGACGATTCCGTTCACTTGGCGATGGACAGGTGAACTTCAAGGCGATTTTCAGTAAATTGGCTCAATATGACTATGATGGCTGGGCTGTCCTTGAGTGGGAATGTTGCATAAAAGATGGTGATCAGGGAGCCAAGGAGGGTGCTCCCTTTATTGCCGATCATATAATCAAAGTCACAGAAAAAGCATTCGATGATTTTGCCGGGGGTGAGCCGGATGAGGACCTGAATCGCAGGATAATCGGCATATAGATCTTTCAACACTCTAAGTCAACGTCAAGCAGATGGAATAATCTGACGCAATCATAGTTCCTGTAGCTGTGGTGACAAGACCTACTTTCCTGGAATAATGAGACAATTGACAATCATTTGATACATTGGTCCAATGAAACAATGTGTTGTCATAATACTCTTGGTGTTGGACTTTGGTGTCGCAAAGGCCCAGGTCGGAGGTCTTTCCTATGGAGGTAAAATCATTGACTTAGATACGGAAGAGCCACTGGCCGGAGTCACTGTGTTACTTTCCAAAGATGACCTGCAATTTGAGGCGGTGTCAGATATTGATGGCCAATTTCTATTTAAAGATATACCAGCAGGTTTTTATCAACTCTATTTTGAGTCCCTGGGTTATCAGCCCAAGCGAGTGGTTGAAATTGAATTAAACACCGGCATCCCCAGAAGTCAGGTTTTTAAATTGACTCCCTCTGAGGAAATCTTAGACGAAATCGTGGTTAAAGCCGAATCAAGATCACGGTCAATTGAAGCTGTAAATAGTATTTCCACTCTCACTGTGGAAGAGACATTTCGATTTCCGGGAACTTTCTATGACCCCGCCAGGCTGGCTACCCACTACGCCGGTGTGATTAGCGAAAATGATCAGGCGAATAACCTGGTCATTCGTGGTAACTCACCGAATGGATTGGGCTGGTATTTGCAAGGTGTTGAAATAGTAAACCCGAATCATACCAGTAATGCCGGCACTCTGAATGATCGTTCAAGCCAAAGTGGTGGTGGAGTCAATATACTAAGCGCCCAAATGTTGGATAATTCAACATTTCTCACCGGTGCGTTTCCGGCATCTTACGGCAATGCAATTTCCGGCATTTTTGATATGCAATTACGTGAAGGGGCCAAAGATCGATCCCACTTCACTGGCCAGATTGGACTACTCGGCATCGATGCTGCTATCGAAGGCCCTATTTCACCCGCTAAGACTGGCACTTATTTAGTCAACTACCGATACTCTACGCTGGGACTTCTCTCTTCTCTAGGTGTTGATCTTGGTGACGAGGAAATCAATTTTCAGGACTTATCTTTTCATTTGAATTGGAGTCTGGGAAAGGGTAGTCTCTCATTTTTCGGCCTGGGAGGGTTCAGTGAAAATATTTTTAGGGCACCTCTGGATCCGTTGGAAAGAGAGGACTTCAAAGATCTGCAAAACATTAGCTTCAAGGGAAGAATGGGTGCATTGGGACTACAGTTTTTGAATCAAAAATGGGAGCATACAATAGCCTATAGTGGATATAATCAACATCGGTTCTCAGAATTGGTAAACAATAGTACCATGGGTATTTTTGATCCGTTTGAAAATGATGAGGTAACTGAACAAAGAATTGGTGTGCACAGCCGGAAAAAGTTGAGGCTAAACGATGGAACTGCCGAAATGGGGATTAGAGCCAATATCATTGACTACCAGGTTACGAATGCACAATACCTGATTGGTCAGGATTTATCAAACACTAAGGCAGGTTTTTTGTTACAGACATACTTTGACGCTAGAAAATCCATAACGCCTCGATTGGTCCTGCATGGAGGCATGCACTTTTCTACGTTCACCTTAAATGAAGCATTAACGATCGAACCGAGAGTAGCTTTTGAATTCCGGCAAAACGAGGAGATTAAGTGGGGCTTTTCCTATGGTCTGCATAGCCGGATGCCAAGTCCGAATGCTTTTCTAATCTCCGAGCAGCCGGGTGTTGGTAATACCGACCTGAAGTTTATTCGAAGTCATCATCTTGTGTTGTCAAACACAATTAACCTATCCAGCTCGTCAAAGCTGGTTAGTGAAGTCTATTATCAAAGTCTCTTCAATTTGCCGGTTGCGCCAGGATCCAGTCGTAGTTTGGCAACGATCAATGCGATAGATTATATTGGGGCAGAAAATTTGGTGAGTCAAGGTACTGGTCTGAACACGGGCTTGGAAATCACTTTTCAACAATATTTCTCTTCATCAACATACTTCTTACTCAATGGTGCAATCTATGACTCAAAATACCGCGGTGCCGACGGAATAAAAAGGAATACGAGATATAATGGCAGATATGGATTCAATTTGACAGGCGGGAAAGAAATAAAGTGGGAGAAGAATAATAAACTCAAAGTAGTGGGCTTCAATCTGAGAAGTACTTTCTTTGGTGGCTTTTGGAGTGGACCGATTGATGTGGAAGAATCGCAACGATTATTACGTACTATTTATGACGAACCGGCTGCTTTTAGCGAACAACTACCCGATTTATTCCGTATGGACTTCCGTGTATACTACAAAAGAATCAAGGAAAAATACACCAGTATATTGGGGCTTGATATTCTGAATGCAACAGATCAGGAAAATGCTTCTTTCACTTATTATGATCCCTATACAAAAACCGTGATGATCAAAAACCAACTCGGGATTATTCCCAATTTAAGTTACCGTATAGAATTCTGAATCATGAAAAATCTTTGGCATATACTTACGATCATAATTTTTGCACTTTTTGCCTATTGGCAGTTAAATGATCCTGATCCATTCCTGTGGATTCCGATCTACCTGGGTGTAAGCATAATTGTTCTATTATTTATCATGAAAATCTATCTTCCATATTTACCTCTGATTTGCGCTTTGGGTTGCCTGGTAGGTCTTCTTTTACTGTCCCCCGAATTTGTTAAATGGATTGGAGAGGGGATGCCCACAATCACCGGGCAGATGAAGGCAGAATCTCCGCATGTTGAATTAGTCAGAGAGTTTCTTGGGTATGCTATCGCAGGTAGTGTTTATTATAGCTACTTTCGATTGCACAAGCGGGCTTCTTTGATGGCAAGGAAAAGGTAGGTGGGAATTGTGACCTGGTGCACAGAGGGGCAACCAAAATAACTGGAACTTTGTTTGACTTAAAAACCTCTGGTTTTAATAAGTTTCAAAAAAAATACAAACATCATTAGAGAGATGGATTTTCATAAAGATGTAATTACACGCAGTAAACAAATACCTGTTGTTGTCGATTTTTGGGCTCCCTGGTGTGGACCCTGTAGAGTACTTGGTCCAGTCATCGAACAATTGGCTAGTGAGCAACATGGTTCCTGGGAATTAGTCAAAGTAAACACGGAAGAACATCAGGAAGTGGCGATGGAATATGCCATCAGGAGCATACCCAATGTCAAGTTATTTATAAATGGAAAGGTAGCCAGTGAATTTGCTGGTGCACTTCCCCGGCATCAAATCTTGCAATGGCTCGATGAAAATATTCCATCACCAGAAAAGGAGGCATGGACAACTGTTCTTGAGAAAATCGAGACTGTTACCGAAAGTCAGGCCTCTGAGATCCTTTCTTCCTTTCTCGATGACCATCCGGAACACGCTGAAGCCCGATTAGAACTAGCCAAGAAATTGGTGTTTTCAGACCCGGCCAGAGCAATGAAATTAGTGGCGGATATCAAGATGGGACAAGCCGGGTTTGATGTTGTGGAAGATATCAACAACCTGATGGAGCTTTCGGAATTATCGGGACAAGCCAACGGTCTGGAGGGTGAACTATCTTTATCTGCAAAGGAAATGCAAACTGGAAATCTGGAGGGATCCGTTGAGCGCCTGATTGAAGTGGTCAGACAGGATAAGAGCATCCATAAGGAACTACCCCGACGGGCGGCAATCGCGATATTTAGGCTTCTCGGTAATCACCATCCCATCACTAAGAAATACAGAAGACTATTTGACATGGTACTTTATTAATCAGACTTCACTGGGAGGTCACCTCAATCGTAAGCCGTAATTCATTCCTTACTTTTTAAACTAAGGATTAAGACAGTAATGTATTACAAGATTTGCACTGGTCTGCCGCTGGTTTTGTTTTTGGGCATTGGAGTATATGCTCAGGAGGGTATTCACCTTATGAACGCCCGTGTCTTTGATGGCATGGACGTGCATTTTGGTTGGAGTGTCGTGACGAAAGGCAATGAAATTATTTATGCAGGACCAGCAAAACCCAAAGGGAGCTATCATGAGGAGCTGGATTTATCAGGGCATACTTTATTACCCGGCTTGATCGAAGGTCACAGTCATCTCTTTTTACATCCCTACAATGAAACCACATGGAATGACCAGGTCCTCAAGGAATCTTATGCTGAACGAACTGTCCGGGCAGTAAATCATGCCAATGCCACTCTAATGGCAGGCTTTACCACTGTCAGAGATCTAGGAACCGAAGGTGCAGACTATCTCGATGTTGGTCTGCGGGATGCCATAAATAAGGGCCTTATGGCAGGCCCGAAGATGCTGGTTGCCGGCAAAGCTATTGTTGCTACTGGTAGTTATGGACCCAAGGGATTTGCTCCCCATGTTGGGGTACCCCTGGGTGCGGAAGCTGCTGATGGTGTGGATTTGATACGGGTCACCAGGGATCAGATCGGTCATGGGGTTGATGTCATAAAGGTATATGCTGATTATCGCTGGGGTTTGATGGGCGAGGCCGCACCTACTTTCAGTATAAGTGAACTAAAAAGCATAGTCGAGACTGCCCATGCCAGCGGCAGGCAGGTTGTTGCCCACGCCTCTTCTAAAGAAGGTATGCGGCGTGCTATTTTGGCAGGCGTCACCACGATTGAGCATGGCGATGCTGCCGATAGAGAAATTTATGACTTAATGGTAGCTCATGACGTGGCTCTCTGTCCAACTTTGGCAGCGGGAGACGCCATTATGCAATATCGTGGCTGGAATAAAATGTCCGATTCCATTCCTGAGCGGATCATACTCAAAAAGAAGAGCTTTGCAGATGCTCTGCAGTCCGGAGTTACCATCTGCGCGGGTGGTGATGTTGGGGTATTTCCGCATGGAGAAAATGTACGGGAGCTAGAAATGATGGTAGATTATGGCATGAGTGAGCTCGAGGTGCTTCGCTCAGTAACCTCAACCAACGCCCGGGTCTTCGATATGCCTGATTTAGGTAAAATTCAATCAGGTTTTCAGGCAGATTTGATTGCGGTGCAAGGAAACCCCGACACAAATATCTCTGCTTTGCGCCATGTGAATGTGGTGATGCGGCAGGGTAAAATGTACAAGTCAGATCTTACATCGCAGCATTGAGCAACTAAGTTTAGAAATCACCCCTCCGGGTGATCCCGTCCTCATTGTATTGTTTTACTTTCCCCTTTGCTTATCCTAAATTCTTCCGTCATGAAGTATAGCTTTTTAATATTTGCATGCTCCTGGATTCTCTCAGCTAGCTATGGACAAAATGGTCAAATAAGTAGCGAAGAACTGCAAGTATCCGACAAAGTACAGATAGGTACTGGCTTTTTGAATCAGGATTTATTCGAAGTAAATGTAAATGCCGGTATCAATCCATTCCGGGTGAGGACTGACGGAACCACTCGATTACGCATTTTCGAAAATGGAGCAATGACTTTACTAGGAAATTGGGGCAACCCGCAGGCAGGAGAACTTAGAATCAATGGTTACACCGGTATCAGAGTTGATGACCCTCTCTCCCCTCTGCATGTAAAAGGAGGAGGTAGATTCACCGATGAGATAAATAATGGCAACATTATTCTTAGTCCCAATACGGGTGGACTAGTATTTGGTCCGTTCATGACCATGGATAATGTCGACGGAGAGCAGACACTCCTCATAGGTGCGGGAAGTGTTTTTGCGGATTTCGGCATCATGCAACTTAGTAACTCAAGTGGTGATGTTACTGTACAATTGACTGGTGAGCATATTAATGGAAGTCATGAGGCAGGGATCATAGAGTTAAAATCAGGTGGCACGACCAAGATTATGCTGGATGCCAACTATAATGATTCAGGAATCTCCAGAACGACTACCGATGAATTGGAGATAAGAGGAGGCTCGGACCTTTCGGAAAACTTTGATTTAAATGGCGACAAGATTAGACCAGGAATGTTGGTATCGATTGATCCGGAACATGAAGGCAAATTAAAATTGACTTCGAAATCCTACGATCGACAGATCGCCGGAGTTGTTAGTGGCGCCAATTCTATTCGTACAGGCATACTGATGGGCCAGGAAGGAAGTGTGGCTGATGGAGAATTTCCGGTAGCTCTGGTCGGTAGGGTATATGTTTTAGCTAATGGGGAGAGTGGTAACATCTCGCCAGGAGACTTACTTACTTCATCTTCCACACCCGGATATGCGATGAAGGCCAGGAGCTTAAGGAAGGCACAAGGAGCTATTATTGGAAAGGCCATGACTTCTCTAGATCAGGACTCCGGTTTAATATTGGTATTAGTAAATCTGCAATAAAAACAGCCATGTTGCGATGCCGGGTTATTATTGTTTTAGTGTGCTTAATTTGCTTTACTATTGTTGCGGCGCAGCAATCCCATTTCCGATCTATTCCAGGTAACCAGACCGTCTATAGGTTTGATCCCCTGATCAAAAGAAACCCACTAAGAATACCCTCCCGATTTTCAAATTTAGATTTATCGCATAACAATCCCAACGCAAGATCATCAGACGACTGTTCGCTTTCTGCCGATATCCGGGTGACTTATACAGGATTTACACCTCAAGCTCAGGCGGCGTTTCAGTATGCTGTCGATATCTGGAAAAGATGTATCGTGGCCACGATCCCCATAAGAATAGACGTCGCGTTCAATAGTTTAGGTCCAAGTACATTGGGCCAGGCCATTGTGGCTAGATATATTATCGATGAATCCGGCAATGACTAGCCAAAGAATGTCCCATACCCCGTAGCCTTAGCCAATAACATTGTGGGTTATGATATCTACAGTGCAGAACCCGATATTATAGCCCAATTTAATAGCACCGTGGTATGGTATTACGGCACGGATGGGAATACTCCTCCTAACCAAATCGATTTTGTCACGGTAGCGCTGCATGAGATCTGTCATGGCTTGGGATTTGCAAGCAGTGCTGCAAGCGACAATACGGCTGTCGGTACATTTATAGGTCGAAGTTTTACAATTGACGACGAAAAGGTACTGCTCCCAACTAATTTTGACATCAAATTAGAGAATGCAGGCGGGACTAAAGTAACAGCTTTTCCAAACTATTCCCTGGCGCTACTAAATGTCTTGAGGAGTGGGGCCGTATATTTTGACGGTACGAAAGCACGTGCGGCGAATGGAGGCAATCGCGTACCCCTGTACGCTCCGGATACATACGATCAGGGTTCATCTATTTCCCATTTGGCCGAGTCATACAATGGCAGCCCCCATGCTTTAATGACCTACTCACTTCCGGCCGCAGAATCCATTCATGACCTGGGTGCAGTCACCATCGGAATCTTAGAAGATCTGGACTGGCCAATCAATCAGAATTGTTTTCCGACGTATCTGTTTGTAAATAAGGATTATGGAGGAATACAACAAGGAACGATTTTGAATCCATACCAAACGCTTGAGCTAGCTCATGACCAAAGTACAAACGGAAGCACTATATTCTTCCTTTCCAGTGGAGTACATGATGAAACAAACAATCAAGTCTTAAATCGCAAAGTCTTATTGCGGTCAGCCAATGGCGGTAATACGGTAATCATAAGATAATACAATTGTTCTATACAGGTATTGCCATGCAGCCAGGAATCTGGAAACTATTCTGATCCATCTACCGTTTAAAGTTTGCGATCTAAACATTTAAACCAGTTAACCAGATTAGTTTATTTTTGCACTCATGCTTTTACAAATTTTCAAATCTAAGATACATCGAGCGACTGTCACCGAAGCAAATCTCAATTATGTGGGATCAATAACCATTGATGAAGATCTCATGGATGCAGCAAATCTTCTTGAAGGTGAAAAGGTTCAGATCGTCAACAATAATAATGGAGAGCGCATTGAGACTTATGTGATCAAGGGCAAGAGGGGTTCTGGAACGATCTGTCTCAATGGGGCCGCCGCCCGCA
The DNA here is from genome assembly GCA_013001805.1 of Saprospiraceae bacterium. Taxonomy (GTDB): domain Bacteria; phylum Bacteroidota; class Bacteroidia; order Chitinophagales; family Saprospiraceae; genus JABDMH01. The sequence goes on from JABDLW010000792.1 coordinate 8,255, forward strand.
AAGCTGAGGTAGGTGATATAGTAATCATTATATCTTATGGATATATGACACCGGAAGAGGCCGCTGGTTTTAAGGCTGTGTCTATATTCCCTGATCACAGTAATCGCTTAAAGGCCTAAGGAATTGAAATCGACTATTCTCGCGATTGCCAAGATGCTGGTATTTTTGGCCGTAGGGTTGACGATTTTGTGGCTTTTGTATAATAACTTAAATGTTAAATTCATAGCTGAATGCGCGCTGAAGGGCATACCAGAGAGTGAGTGTAGCTTGCTGGATAAGTTATATCAAGACCTCAGGTCAGCCAATGTCTTTTGGCTGGTAATTATTTGCATCTGTTTTTTCATCAGCAATCTGAGTCGGGCCACCCGATGGCAGCAGTTACTGGCATCACTGGGATATCAGACCAGGTGGGCAAATTCGTTTCATTGTGTGATGATCGGTTACTTTGCCAATCTGGGATTTCCCCGAATCGGCGAGGTAGTCAGAGCAGGAACCTTCTCTAAATATGAAAATGTTCCGTTCGAAAAGGTGATCGGGACAGTAGCCATTGATCGCATCCTGGATGTCATCTGTTTCGGTATCGTATTTCTCCTGGCCCTCCTATTCCAATTTGATTTATTGGGATCCTATATAATCGAAAATGCCCAGCTGGATCTCGGAAAATTGTTGAATAATTCAATTGCTATTACATTGCTCGCCGTGATCGCGATTGGTCTGGTCCTGGCCTGGTACTATCGGTCCAGATTAGCAAAAATTAGTCTGTTGAGAAAAGTTATGAGCATGCTAAAAGGTTTTTTGGAAGGTCTGCGCTCACTGCGTAATGTGGAAAAGATATCCCTTCTCATTTTTTACTCCATCCTTATTTGGGTCATGTACTTTCTGATGACATTCCTATGCTTTAAGTCTTTTGAACCTACCGCACATCTGGGAGTTGATGCCGGCCTTCTGATATTTGTTTTTGGCAGTTTGGGTATGATCATACCCACTCCCGGAGGCATGGGCAGTTATCATGCGCTGGTGATGGCGGGTCTTGCCCTTTATGGCATTAATCAGAATGATGCTTTTTCCTTTGCCATGATCATTTTCTTTACTATCAATATCTTTGGCAATGTCCTTTTTGGATTAATCGCCCTATTTTTATTACCAGGATACAATCGAAGTTATCAACCTGCCCGTGCCTGATGCTAAATCAAATTCTTGCCAAAATCCAATCATTGCCCGATGCGCTAAATAAGGTGACAGCGTGGAAGCAGTCAGGTGAAAAGATAATCTGGACCAATGGTGTTTTTGATCTTCTGCACCTGGGTCATATCAAGTATCTCTGTGAAGCTCGTAGTTTGGGTGACCGCCTTGTCGTGGGTCTCAACAGTGATGCCAGTGTCCGGCGGCTCAAAGGACCGCATCGACCAATTAACGATCAGGAATCGAGACTGTACCATATGGCGGCTTTGCAGATGACAGACTTGGTTGTTTTATTTGACCAGGATACTCCGATTGAATGCATTCTCTCACTAAAACCTGATGTATTGGCAAAAGGTGGAGATTATGATCCCCGACAGGTTGTAGGAGGAAAAGAAGCGCTGGCCTGGAATGGATCTGTGGTCATTGTACCTTTTGAATCCGGTTTTAGCAGCACAGAAATTATTCGAAAAATCAAATCTATTCCCGGATGACGACCATACGAGACGTGACGGATTTCCTTGAGGGTATAGCACCACTTCAATATCAGGAACCATATGACAACGCTGGTCTAATTGTGGGTAGTCACCACAGTGAGGTCCGGGCCGCATTAATTAGCCTGGACACAACGGAAGCAGTAATTGACGAGGCGATTGAATTGGGCTGCAATTTGGTTGTAGGGCATCATCCCATCATCTTTACGGGCCTAAAAAAGATCAATGGATATCATTACGTAGAGAAGGCGGTGATTAAAGCGATCAAAAACGATATTGCGATCTACGCAATTCATACCAATCTTGACAATGTATTGCAGGATGGGGTAAACAGTCAAATTGCTGACAAATTGGGACTTCGGGAGACCCGGATTCTTCGACCAAAAGAAATTAATACCATCGGTAGTGGTCTGGTGGGTAAACTCCCAGCGGCTATGCCGTTCAAAGATTTTGAACAATACCTGATGGACCACCTTGAATTGTCAGGATTTCGCCGCACCTGTGTTGTACGTGATGTTGTGGAACAGGTTGCCCTTTGTGGTGGTTCCGGGCGCTTCCTCTTGGGCGACGCAATTGGCGCTGGTGCCGAGGTTTTTATTTCTGCTGATTTTAAATATCACGAATACTTTGATGCAAACGGTGAGATTACGATCATTGATGTGGGGCATTACGAAAGCGAAAAATTTACCATTCAATTAGTTCATCGATTGATAACTGGGAAATTTAGTAAATTTGCGGCCTATTGCACAAAAGTGAACACCAATCCAATAACTTATAACTATAAAAATGGCCACAACTGAGAAGAGTATTCAGGATCGACTAACGGAGCTCTATGAACTTCAACAGATTGATTCTAAACTAGATGAAATACAGGTGTTAAAGGGTGAGCTTCCAATGGAAGTGCGAGATTTAGAGGATGAAATCGAGGGATTACAAATCAGGATCTCAAAACTCGAAGACTCTAAAAAAGACCTGCAAGACGCCATCGCTCAACATCAGGGTAAAATAAAGGAATCGGAGTCGTTGATAGCTAAATACGGTCGACAACTGGATGATGTTAAGAATAACCGGGAATATGAGGCTCTTACCAAGGAGATTGAATTGCAGCGACTTGACATTCAGCTATCGGAAAAGCGTATCCGGGAAGTGGAGGTGAGCGTAGGAGCAAAAGATGAAACACTGCAGGCTGCAAAGGATAAAATGGCCGAGAAGAACAAAAATCTAGATAATAAAAAGGTCGAACTGGATAAGATTATTGCAAAAACTGAAAAGGAAGGAAATAAACTGCAAAAGCAAAGTGAGTCTCACCGGAAATCTATCGAAGATCGACTGCTAAAGGCCTATGACCGTGTGCGCTCCTCTTATCGCAACGGATTGGCAGTAGTGACGGTGGAGCGAGACGCCTGTGGAGGTTGTTTTAATAAGATTCCACCGCAATTGCAATTGGAAATAAGCTTGCAAAAGAAAATCATTCTATGTGAGCATTGTGGCCGGATTTTGGTTGATACTACTGTGGTCGAGAAGGTCGAAAACTAGAATCAATCTCGTTTCACACTGAATCGGCGCCCCCTCGCACAATAATTAGCCCTCCACGGTGTTAAAAATTGTATTATGAACGTTTCCAGGTTAATCATAATTGACGAATATTTGTCAATTGATTGTTCAAGGTTATCAGCCGGATGCGTATAGGCATCACACTTACAGCGTTAGCGCAACGGATTAAATCTACCTTCCCTATTTTTCTGTTAACCCTCACTGCAACGGGTTCGAGTTGGGGTGTCAATTACTTTGAATATACACCCACAGCGGTAGAAACTTACGATCTCATTTTTTCTTTGCGGTTCAATGAGGCAAGAAGTAAGCTGGTGACTTTGCGACTTACCGAACCGGAAAACCTTATATCACAGAGTCTGGCAAACTACATGGATTGTCTATCCATATTTATTGGTGAGCAAGAAGAAACCTATGAAAAATTGCGGCAGAATAAGGAGCTAAGGCTGGCTGCAATCCGGGATGGAGACCGGAATTCTCCATACTACTTGTATACACAGGCAGATATTCATCTTCAGTGGGCAATCACCCGGGTAAAGTTTGAAGACTATTTTCAGGCAGTCATGGAAATCAAGCGGGCTTTCAATTTGCTCACGAAAAATCAGGAGCTTTTTCCTGACTTTATGCCCAACTTAAAGAACCTTGGTTTACTACATGCCCTGATAGGAACCGTACCAGATCAATATCGCTGGGGACTAAAATTATTGGGGATGTCAGGCACCATTGCCCAGGGTCGATCAGAAATCGAAGAGGTGCTGGCATATTCTGAAAAACAATCTTTTGTCTTTCGCGATGAAGCCTATGTAATGTACGCCTATTTGCTACTACATTTGGAAAACAAAGGTGAGGAAGCCTGGCAAATGATTGAACGATCAACCATTGACGCGAAAACAAATCCGCTGGCATGCTTCGTCAAAGCCAATGTGGCCATGCAAACCGGCCGCAACGATCAGGCTATTGAAATACTTAGGGCGAAACCAGAGGGTGAGAAGTATTTTCCCTTTCCATACCTACATTTTATGGAGGGTGTTGCCAGATTAAACAAATTGGAAAAGGGAGCGGACCAGTATCTGAATCGATTTTTGCGTGAAACCCGAGGTCAGCATTATATCAAAGAGGCATATCAAAAATTGGCCTGGTACGAGGTAGTACACAATCATCCGGATCGATACCTTCGGTATATGGAGGCATGCAAGGTGCATGGTGCCAGTGTAATCGATGAAGATCTGACAGCCCTGCACGAGGCTCGATTAAACCGGGTGCCCGACCGGCATTTACTTACAGCGAGAATCTTGTTTGATGGCGGATATATTGACAAGGCCCGGCACTATCTCGAGACAAAAGCACCAAGAAATTACGAATCTCAGGAGTATCAATTGGAGTACTATTACCGTTTGGGGAGAATTCATCACCGGCTTGATCATTTCGAAGAAGCTTTAGAATATTATGAAATGACGATTTCTAACGGAGAGTTTGAGAGTTATTACTTTGCCTGCAACGCTGCGCTGATGAGTGGTACCATCAAGGAGAAATTGGGTCAATATGAACAAGCCAAGTCCTATTTTGAAAAGACCTTATCAATTAAACCGGATGAATATCGCAATAGCTTGCACCAAAAGGCAAAAGCCGGCTTAAACCGGCTGGAGGATCACTATTAAATGTAATCTGGCTGTAAGGTTTCCTGATGGTGTCTGATTCTAAGTGGTGTGCTTTTAGTACGGTTGGAAGTGTATTGTAAGGCGTAGAAGACTTTGACTCGCTCAACAATTTATTCGAGCGCAGTAGGTTATTATGGTCTTAAAGAGGGGGCATCTAACTAGTAAATTACTCCACTAGTGACTGCCGAAAAACATGTAAGCCAGCAAACTGACAAATCCGATCATGACCACCACAGCGATGATGGTTATTAACCGGGCGTCTTCTTTGCTCTTTTGTGCTAAATATTCATTGGCAGAATTGTGTGTAGAAGTGTTTTCCATACTGATCTATTTTTAGAAGACATTAGAAAAAATATTAATCAGTTTCGATTGTGTCTCAGCCTAATATAAGCTTTTTCTTGCTAAAAGTCAAGAGTATTATCTGCTGATGTAGCGGCAAATCGAGCGCCTATTTTACTGAGCGAAGATTTCAGTATTTCTATCTGGAAAAATTTCATTGTCAGCTGTAAATCAATATGTACGTTTCTTGGTTAGCCTTCCCCATTATTAAAGTTCAAAGCTAATGTGAGGACATTTTTTGCATCCTCATACACTATTAGATATACGCTGACATTTCATCTGGAAAAGATCCTTCATCGTCATAGTAGTTTTTTTGGTTAAGTTTATCAGCCAGGCACCTTCTGCGAATACTACCCGGAAGGTGCCTCTGGTATTTGAATATATTTGAGTCGTAAGCATTATGAAACTTTATTCACTCCTTCTTTTGACTTCGTGGGTCATTACCTCTTGTGGGATTACTGTAGAGGAGTCAGAACCAAAGCAACCATTAGTCCCGGCGGAGTCATATGAGAGCCTTAGCTCAGATGGAGCCTGGTGTTGGTTTAGTGATCCACGAGCAGTATACTATAAAGGCAATCGCGAACAACTTTATTTCGGCCACGTCAATAGCCTCGGTGATGTGATGATAGGCTCCAGAGATATGGTTTCGCACAAAGTACAAAGTTTCGTATTGCATGATACGCTAGAAGTAGATGACCATAACGTACCTTCGATCCTGGTCCTTCCATCAGGGCATCTGTTGGCTTTTTACAATGAACACAATGGACACGTTTTCATGCGCAAGAGTACCAGAACGGAAGATGTCACTGCCTGGGATCAGGAGCAAATCATTTCGCAGGCAAATGATACTTTCAATTACTGCTATACAAATCCAGCCAGGCTCAGTGACGAAAATGGCCGTATCTTCTTGGTCGGAAGAAAAGTGGGACCTACCCGCTCATTTGAACATTGGCAGCACTATTTAAGATTCAGCAACGATGAAGGGCAGACCTGGAGCGATGAACTTACTCTGCTGGATAATCAGGGTCGTCAAAATCCACCATATTTGAAGATTACGACCGATCATCGAGGACGAATCGACTTCTTATTTACAGACGGGCATCCCAAAATTGGATCCGATGTTTCTACCTATCATATGTACTATCAAGGTGACAGCTTTTATCAAACTAGCGGTGATCCCATTTGTCCCATAGAAAAACTACCCATCGCGATTAAATCGGTTAATAAGGTCTATGATGCAGTACCTACTCAAATACGGTCCTGGATTTGGGATATCGCATTAAAGGATGGAAAACCTGTGATTACCTATGCCAGATATCACTCTGAACATGATCACATTTACCACTATGCACACTGGAATGGTGATCAATGGGAGGATCATGAAATAGTAAATAGTGGAAGCTGGATGCCATCATTATGGCAGGGAGATGTGGTAAGAGAAGCACATTATTCGGGAGGTATTGTGTTGAACCATGCTGATCCCACGGAAATCTTCCTATCGAGAAACATCGCCGGAAAATTTGAAATGGAACGACGCAGGTTGCTTCCTACCGGTAGATGGTCATCTACTCCAATTACCGAAAACTCAACCGTAAATAATGTCCGGCCCTATGTGGTGGATCAATGTCCGCCGGGTCAAACCATCTTACTATGGATGCATGGATTGTATCGTCACTATACGGAATTCGACGTGGAGATTAAGATGGGCATTATTAAATAATCGTGAGGGCGATTAATTCTGAAGAATCGTATATTTGCCGTCCGATTTACGATCGCTGTTCAAAAGGAATAGTGAAAGCAATGCAGCAGCCTCCTGGCATGATGGCCCGGATAGGCAGCTTCGATACACTTATTTGATGGCGTGGTAGCTCAGCCGGTT
>JABDLW010000864.1 GCA_013001805.1 Saprospiraceae bacterium
GTGTGAGACACACCCACAGCCTGTACGGCAAGAGGTGATTCGCCAATTAAATAATCACATATAGATATATCATGGGGAGCCAGATCCCAAAGGACATTAACATCCCTTTGAAATAATCCCAGATTTATTCTCGTCGAGTCGATATATTGGATGGTACCTATGACTCCAGAGTCCACGAGAGACTTAATTTTTTGCACTGCTGCGGTGTAGAGATAAGTATGATCGACCATGAGCACCAGATTTTTATCGGCGGCCAATTGTATCAATTCTTCTGCCTCCGAAACCGAACTGGTCATGGGCTTCTCCAAAAGAACATGCTTTTGATTGAGTAATGCTTTCTTGGCTAAATCATAATGGGTATAAACCGGAGTGGCTATGATCACCGCATCGATCTCCGCATCTTCCAAAACATCACTATAATGCGTTGTAGTAACGACATTGGGATACAATCGATTTATACGTCGATGTTGTTTTACCTCCTGATCAACCACGTATTTGACCTGGCAGCCGGGAGTATTCACGAAATTCCTCACCAGGTTTGGCCCCCAATAACCGAACCCTACAACAGCAAGTTTCATAATAACATTTTAGATTTCCTGGTACTTAATTTAAAATGAAGAAGAATGGCGGTAAGCTTGGAAAGCTCACGAAAAACACGCATAATATTTTGCAGAGATGCACCTTTACTTTGACCGTATGAGCGGGGTAAATATTTGGACTCCACTTCCACAGGAGTATATTTTAGATAATTAAGCTTAGCACAAATCTCACTCTCAATTACCGAACTATGCATTTTTAGATCCAGGTTTTGGATCACTTCGGTTTTATAAGCTTTTACCCAATTTACATCGCGAAGGGTTAAACCTAAAAAAAGTTTATTGTATAGCTTATTGAGATATGAGAGTGCATTACGAAAACCCGAATAGGTTTGATTTTCCCTGCGATAAAAGCAAATGTATTTCATATTGTCAAAAGATAGGTAGGGTTGGAGTTCTGCTACTTCAAATTGGCCATCACCTGGAACAAATACAACATTTTCCATTTTTGCATTGAAGTAAACGGCCCTTATCGCCTCACCTATGCCTTGATTTTTTTCGTGTAGGATCGTCTTTACTGACTGCGGATGTCTTTCGGCAATATCCTGAATGATCTCTTTTGAACCATCCGTGCTGGCATCATCCACCAAAATGATCTCAAACTTTCGCTTTCCGTCATTCAACAACTGCCACACTGCCTGGAAAACTTGGGCGATCGTACCCCGTTCATTAAAACAAATTATTCCTATAGTCCAATTCTGAATCAATGCATCTTCGCGTTAGCAGGAGCATTAAGCTCTTGGCAAATGTAGTTTAAAGCTAGCAAATATATATGGATTTTCTTTAATCTGAAGATAGCTGTAAGTTATTGGCACGAAAATTTACTTCCCTCAGCCTTAATAGCTTGATTTTCAGTCTCCACCGGTAAAAATGGAATCAAATTCTGCATTATCACAGACTGAATATGGATTTCACCGAAAGAAGTCACATGTTGATTGGTGTGTTCACATCACTACCAGTTCATTGACTACACATGACCTGCACCAGGGGATCATAATGTATTTCAATTCTCTACTTTTACGGAATGAAAGCAGATACCTACCCTGTCATCACTGTAAAAAATGACCGCCTTGCTTCCATCAAGCGACGGCATCCCTGGATTTTTTCCAAAGGCACCTTGGAAAAAGAACCCGTCGAAGATGGAGATGTGGTCACCATTAAAGGCTCTGATGGCAGCGTTCTGGCTACAGGTCACTATCATGACAGCAGTATTGCCATCAGAATTTTAAGCTTTCGGGATTGTCTCATTGATCAGGCATTCTGGCAGGACCAAATATCTAAGTGCAAAGACAGCCGAACACTGCTTAACCTACCAAATGCTGAGACCAATACCTACCGGCTGGTAAACGGTGAAGGAGATCACTTGTCCGGATTGATTATAGATATTTATGCCAACCTTGCTGTAATCCAGTGTCATACGATTGGAATGTTTCGAGCTGTCGGATCTATAGCGAAAGCTCTGACCACCTTGCTGGGTGAGGACTTGATGATCTATAATAAAAGTAAAAGCACCTTACCTCCAAACCACGGGGGGCAAATAGAAGACGGATTTATAAAAGGTAATTGTACACGAATCACCATACTGGAACATGGACACAAATTCTATATTGATCCCATTAACGGTCAAAAAACCGGTTTCTTTATTGACCAACGTGAGAACCGGAAACTGCTCGGATCATTCGCTGAGGGGAGGAACATCTTAAATCTTTATTCCTATACTGGGGGATTTAGTATCTATGCCCTAAACCAGGGTGCCAACTATGTTTGTTCCGTTGATACTTCCGCTCCGGCTTTGGAGTTTTTAGAGGAGATCTTGATTTTGAATAATCATCATGAGCGACATGATGGACTAATTGGTGACGTAAAAAAGGTTCTCCCATCAATCAAAGATGAATATTATGATATAATCATTGTTGATCCACCTGCCTTTGCAAAAAGCAAATTTAAATCCAATAATGCGGTACAGGCTTACAAAAGAATCAACACTTTGGCCATCGCCAAAGTCCGATCCGGAGGATTGATATTTACCTTCTCCTGTTCTCAGGTGATTGATCAGCAGTTATTTGCCAACACGATCACAGCTGCTGCAATTGAAGCTCAACGAGAAGTCAGAATCCTCCACTTTCTTTCCCAGGCACCGGATCATCCGGTCAATATCTTTCATCCGGAAGGGAAATATTTAAAAGGTCTGGTCCTGGAAGTGAAATAATGGATACTACTTCCCATTTAACCCGGATTAAAATGCTGTATGAGGTAAAATAAGGGATTTTCCCTTCTGAAGCATAAATCCGCTACTGGTGGAAGAAAATTCAGTGAAGTGTTTTATTTTGCCAGGCTCCGAAACATATTCAGTCGGTAGGGCAAGTATTTTTAAGCCGCGATAGATTTTCTGATGTATAATGCTTGTTTAAGTCTTCTTTCGCAGATAGACATTGTCATAAAGAGCCTCGACATCGATCTTCTTTCCACCTCTATTCACTGGTCCAACAATACGGCTATTGTATATCTCATTCACAGATTGTCTCGTATCTATACCCCAGTCTAAATTCGAGTATATTTCTCCATGATTCGTGTGGGCGCTCAAGTCAACACCGGTATTGTCAGGCACGCTCAGATCGACAAAACCATACGTTGATTTAAAAGATGATTCCGCTTGAGTTAAATCAGGCAGGGCCGCAATCAAATCACCATAAGTACTTTTCAGATTCATACTATTGGCGCATTCAATCATCTCGATCGACCCATACTTAGTTTCCAGTTCCAATTGTGGACCTTCAGGTACGAGAAGGGTGAGTTTAATATCTATCAACGTACCCATGCTGCATTTTTCACCGGCATCAATACCATGAATGCGTTTAATTTCCCTCCAATCGATTTCTTTGCGGTCCTTTATTCTAATAAAGATTTCTTCACCGCCCTTATATATGGTCAAATATTTTGGCAACGATTTGACGTCTTTGATATCAGAGCGAATTTGCAACACGTCATCAACACGATCGACCTTTAGTTGATAGGCATCGTTATTTTCTCCCAGGTTAATAAACACCTCTCCGGTAATCTTAAGTTCGTTGCCAGGATAGCTTTCGACCGTGATATTCGACCATTCAAAATTCCCTTTAATATTATTGATTCCAGCCAGTGAGTGTGATTCATCAATGTTTAGCTGTGCGAACACATTGGCAAAACAGAGTAGGAACAGTACCGTATTTGGTGTCTTCATATTGATTGAATTAAAAATTCTAATGGTGTTGACAAAAAGGCCCGGGTGCAGACCTTATTTCTTTCTCAAATAAATATCTGAGTGATCACTTCTCACGGTAAAATCCACCCCACCTCCATTGAATGTAGCATCTACTTTCTTGGAAGAAATCATTTTCAGATCTCCAGGTTTTTCATATTTAAGATCGAGATCAGTATACATTTCTCCATGCGAAGAGGACAGATGGAAATTCGCCTTGGCTGTGGCAGGAACGGTAACATCAATATCATCGTGTATCGCTATCAGGGAAATGCTATTGTTCTGTGGCAAAGAATTAAAAATGGCCACTATTTCACCATGGATAGTATTAACCGCAATTGGTCCACTTACATTCTCTAATCTGACTGAATTAAAACGGGCCGAAACCTCGACTTCACTTTCTACATTCTTGATCAAAAGATCATCTCCCTCATGGGTTGAGTGCTCATAGTACACCGATACACCTTTGGGAACTTTGACTACATATTCGTTGTCTGACCTCATGGACAAAGCGACCAGGGTCGCTTCACTACCCTCTTTATCATAAGCCAATCCAATTCCGGTGTTGTCCGACAATCCACTGGGATTAATAATTTTTAAGCCGAGAGCCCGCTCGTTTACTTCCTCCTCATCCTGATCAATTTGAATTACTACATTTTGGCCGGAATGGCCTTCGATGGTCACCATGTTGATTTCTTTCAAGTTTAATTTACCAGTAGACATATCAATGGTAAATTCCTTTTGTGCGAGAGCTACCGTCGCCATTACCAGTAATATTAGAGTGATCAAATTTTTCATAGTATTTTATTATTTAGAGATTTAATTGTTTTTTAATTAATAGTATTTGTGTAATTATTGCGTGCAATTGATTTGCATTTTTCCTAATCATTTATTGACTAACAACACACCTGGCCGTAAGCATATTCAGACCTCTCCCGACTAAGCTTTGTACAGGAATCATCTAGCTCGAAACAAGTCTCTGCCTTGAGTATCCGTCAGAGCCTGGTAATTCCTAATATGGCTTCATCTCTTACATCGTCAGGAAGATCTTGCTGATCCACCAGATCTTCCAGAGTGGTCTTAACATCCTGCTCTTTAAATCTGACCAGTGAATTAATAATTGAAATCTGGATGATTGGCTGTGTATCCTTTTTGAGAAGTTGAATTAGCTTCGATTTTATTTCCGGATCATCAATGTGATTCGAAAGTGCGTCGAGGGCAGCCAGGCGGACGTTCGTACTCTTGTCATTTTCCAAAACTGCCAACAAGACTTCTTTGACTTCCTGGTCAAGCTTATTCATATCCATCGAACGGTTTATACCTGCGATCCTGCCAGTAGTGCTATTATCAGCCACTAAATGTAACAATGTCTCTTTCGATTTCTGCTGTAAAACCATGTCCTGGTTTTCCTTCCAAAATTCCTGACCAATAAAGAATCCAATGGCTAGTACAAATGATGCGGCTATGGCATATTTCCAGATATTTCCTGATTCCACGATCTCACCTGACCACGCCTGTGATTCAGATTTGACACTTTGCTGAGCTAACCATTGGTCAAATCTCTTATTCGCATCCAGTGATGGCTCTCTTAGAGGCAACTGGCGAAGATCCTGAACAAGCATTCGGATCTGATTGTATTCCTCCTGCATTTCAGGGTCTTGATCAATAGCTTTTTTCAATGCTCCAGCCTCTTCTGCAGATAATAGCCCATATAGCAGATCGGTTATTTTATCCCTTCTTTCTTCGTTTGTCATTCCGATGTAACTTTTAAATAATTTTCACGAAGTTGAGCTATTGCCCGGCGAACTCTGGTCTTGACACCGGTTTCAGAAATGCCAACTATTGCCGCTACTTCTTTATATTTTAAATCCTCAAACCGTGTCAGTAACAACACTTCGCGGTAGTGCTCATCCAATTGATCGAGGGCAATCTCCAAATCCGATTTATCCAAATTGTCAATAGTTGGATCCTCAAAACTGATTGCGTTGTATTCCTGCACTTCTTCAGTACGTTTATTTTTTCGATAATGATCCATCAACACATTTTTAGCTATGCGAAATATCCAACCTACAAAGGGATATTGCTCCCGGTAGGTATGTTTTCCTTTTAGTGCTTTTTCAAAAACTGTTTGAAGCAGATCAGAGCTTAAAAAGTGATCATTGGTCATACGGCTGAAGTAATCGTAAACCTTCGCATGGTACCGGTTATACAGGTCACCCAGTTTACGCGTATCGCCATCGGCCACCATCATCATCAGGTTTTCGTCCGTCATTCTTCTAAGCTACAAATCTGTGCGGTGAGATCTAATCATAAAGTACCGATTCTAAACTCCAATTCCCTTTTCTGACTGCAATACGGTCGTATAATTAAAAAGGTTGCAGGCCAAGAGAAATTTTTGTTATCCGGAAGGGGAGGTTATCTCAGGAGTAAGACTTCCTACATTGTTTGCCCCACTTGAATTTTTTACCCGTCAAGTCTATCAGGGAATATTCGATGCAAACGATATACATGCCCTGCGGCAAGGCGCCATTGGGAGGAGATCCGTCCTACTTGCCATTTCTTCGATCGTGCTCTTCATCGCCCTAACTGAAAACCCGAGTAATGAGTAGTTTATATCTATTTTGCAAAAATGTAATTTCGAATAGAAATACGTTGTCTTAGATTCAACTTACAAAATGACTGCATCAAAATTGGTTCCTGATAAATGTACTACAAAGGATCTGCCGATTTAAATGCCAGACTTAAAAGTGTACATACCGGTTTCCCCTCATTTCCTGCAAAAGTGAAATATAAGTCTCTATGTCCCACTGTATTTTCGATTGGTATGGACAAAGAGAGTTTGTCATCCGGGGCATCGGTTGGAACCTCTTGCTGCCCGAGCACTTCTCCATCCGGGCCATCGGCCATTACCTGTATCATGCCTCCTCCGGTAAAAGCAGAGTTGGTACTCATTTCCATCTGTATCATTGTAATTCCGGAAAGATCGATTTGCTTAAACCCAACAAATCCTTTATCCGCTGCTACCAGGATATCGAAAGGTTCGGAAAATCCAGCCTGGGCAGCTTGATCCGCACTCAAGGTAAACTTCCTTGCAATATAGGCAGTATCATAAGTTGTGGCATCAATGAGCGGACTCCGCAAACGCACCATCGCCCGCTTCGATAACGGTTCTACCTTACCAGCACCACGGTCAGTATAAGATGCCATTAATATATATGATCCTTCCTGATGGTCCATGGTTTCAGAAAAGGTGTAAGTGCCTGATACCGGCACTGACTCTCCCTTGTCTTCCTCGTTAGCCAGTGACAAGATGTACGCTACCATTTTCTCCGCCTCTTCATTGGAATGCTGAGGATGAGCGGCCATGGCGTTGACACCCCAGACTCCTCCACCTCCATTGATGATCTTATCCGACAAGTAAGAAACCGCGTCAGCCTGTGATTCGTACTTTTCTGCTATTTCGATGAAAGTCGGACCGATGGATTTCCGGTCTTCAAAATGACAAGCTTTGCAATCAGATTGGTCGATGATGTTTTTTCCGGCAATAAATCGTGAAGATGCCGCCAATGCCTCATGTCCCATGGAAATTATATTGATATCAGAACCTTTATCCAAATAACTGATGCTCACAATAACATCTGATGGCTCGATACCTGTTCCGAGATTACCGTCTTCCTTGTCAGTCACATTGACCTGATATTTAATCTGCTGACCTGGCCAAAAAAATGATCTATTCCCCTCGATTTCCCAGGCAAGCTGGGGAGGATCATTTCCCGCCGTAATTTGAATTACATCACTACTTCGCAAACCATCTTTATCCGTCACCGTAAGTTCCACTTTAAAATTTCCCGCTGTATTAAATGTATAAATGGGATTTTCCTCTATTGACGTACCTCCATCACCAAAAGACCAGTGATATTTTAATTCTTCTCCATCAGGATCTGCAGTGCCATGAGAAGTAAATCTGGCTTCAAAAGGAATGGCTCCGGCCAGAGTCTCCACTTGTGCATGGGCAACAGGCTGACGATTGCCTTTGATGTATTTGAGATGGACCAATCGGGCATCTTTGTTTCGGGCAAACCACGCAGTACCATACTCCAGGATATACATATCGCCATCGGGACTCATAATTATATCAATGGGATTGGAAAACTTCTGACCCGGTAGAAAACGCTCCATACTGACAAAATCCCCTTGTTCATTCATACTTACCGCCATAATCCATCCTCGAATCCAATCGTAGGTAAAAAGTTTGCCGTCATAATATGCGGGATAGCGCAAGTCATTCTCGGGATAATCATCGATATAAAATACGGGGCCTGCCATGGCGTTGCGACCACCTGTTCCAACCAACGGAAACTCTGTCGATTCAGCGTAAGGGTACCAAATAAATGCGGGTGTAGCCGGAGGCAATTCCTCAACACCCGTATTGTTGGGCGAGTTATTGACCGGCCGTTCCGGATTATGAATACCTAAAGATCTCTTTCTGGCAAAGTCATACTCATGGTAGGCCTTATTGTCTCCAATAAAGTAGGGCCAACCAAAAAATCCGGAATTTCTGGCCTGATTTACCTCATCATGCCCTCTTGGTCCCCTTCCAACTGAATCCTTTCCAGCATCCGGACCAACGTCTCCCCAATACAGGAATCCGGTGCGCTGATCTATAGATATTCTAAACGGATTACGACAACCCATCGCATATATCTCCGGCCTGCCTTGAGACCCATCTTTGAGAAAAAGATTGCCATCCGGAATAGAATAGGTCCCATCGGGCTCCGGATGTATCCGGGAGACTTTACCCCGAAGGTCGTTGGTGTTAGAGGAAGACTTTTGAGCGTCCCAAGGACTCCTGCCTGGCCGTTCATCACTGGGCGAATATCCATCCGAGGCAAAAGGATTGGTGTTGTCCCCCGCAGAAAAATATAAGTTGCCATCCGGACCAAATTCCAGACAGCCCCCGGAATGACAGCATTCTTCTCGTTGAGTTCCTATTTCGAGAAGCACTTTTTCGCTGGACAAATCAACCTGTCCATCAATAAAATCAAATCGGGAAATGTGCTGTTTGGGTATATCCCCAGGAGGCGAGTAAAACAGGTAGAGCCAACGATTTTCTGTGAACTCAGGGTCAAGAGCAATCCCTAATAAACCATCTTCATGTTTGGTGTGTACATCCAGATGCGTGACAGTTTTTGTTTCTCCACTTACCTGGTCAAAGAGTTTTATATCTCCTTTCCTCTCTATAAATATAATGTTACGATCAGGTAACATGACCATTTCCATTGGTTCGTCCAGGTTGTCTTCCAAAACCACTTTTTGAAATCTGTTTTCCTCTGGTGCTACCGTCTCCCGGTTATAATCTACAGGCTTATCACCCACTGCATATTCAATTCCACCCCACAAATGCTTGAGAAAATCTTCCTCCGAAAAGCTCTCCTCGGTATGGCCCCCTCCGGTGTAAAATGCTCTGCCCCCATCAAACTCGTGATACCATGCAATCGGATGATTATCTCCATTAGTGCCTCCGGCATAACTGCTTTCATCCAGATTTAGCAGAATATTTAAATCGGTTTGAATGTCGCGGTAGTTATACCACTCATCTGTTCGAGGCCATTCCGAAGGAAGGTGTCGACACGATATATGCGTGCTATCTAAGCGCTGGATTACAGCATCC
>JABDLW010000102.1 GCA_013001805.1 Saprospiraceae bacterium
GCCTTACTTCTATTCCAAGGGGCGGCTTGCTTTCAGTTGGTTTTGTGCTGGCGTTATTTTTTGCCTCGAATGGCATGTTGACTTTAATGCGGGGGTTTGAGAAATCACACGAAGTTTCATTTAAGGAAAGAAATTTTCTAAGGAAGAGAATGATCGCTATTGCCTTAACATTATTTGTCGGACTTGCATTTTTAAGCTCTGGCGTTTTAATTGTGGCGGGAAATTTCATCTTGAGCTTTATATTTGGATCGGAAAATGAGAAAACCTTTCTTATAGTTCTAATTAAATGGATGGCCATTATATTTTTGTTTTATAGTGTAATTAGTATGATCTATCGATTTGGTCCTCCCTTGAAGAAAAAATTTGGCCTGACTTCACCCGGCACCACATTGGCCACGATAATCTGCATTGTCACTTCAGTTGGATTTTCATATTTCGTGGACAATTTTGGAACCCAAAGCCGGGTCTACGGATCACTCGGAGCTTTAATTGTGATGTTGGTTTGGATGCAAATGAATTGCTTTATTCTCTTAGCAGGTTTCGAATTAAACGCCAGTATTGCTGTAAATAGAGATCTTCGCCAGAAAAAAAGGGATCAGAAGCAGAATAAAGATTTGGCATAGCCACTTTCTATTAGGTTGGGTCTCCCCACCTCCTGCTATGGACTTCGATCCCGGCAAGATCTAAAATCCGAAAAACCACGGTATTTACTACGTCCGTAATTGTTTCCGGTTTGTGATAAAATGAAGGTATTGCCGGGCAAATAATGCCACCAGCCTCGGTTAATATTTTCATATTATTCAAATGAATGAGACTAAGGGGCGTTTCACGAGGCACTACAATTAATTTCCTCCTTTCTTTTAATATCACGTCAGCTGCCCTGGTAATTAAATCAGTAGATAATCCCGATGAAATACGTCCCAATAATCCCATTGAGCAAGGGCAGATAATCAGTGTTTCATATCTAGCAGACCCAGAGGCAAAAGGAGCATTAAAGTCATTGTTCTTATAAAAAGTAAAGGGATAAGAGGAACGGTCAAAAGAGCCAATTTCTAACTCCCAATTGGCGATACCATTTTCTGTAATAACCACAGCGACTTGTAATTTTTCCTCACCATGGGGTAAAACCAGTTTATCAAGTAATTGCTTGGCGTATACAGAACCGCTGGCACCGCCTATCCCTACTATCAACTTTCGCATCAGGTAAAGATGCAAAATAGAAGGTCAATTTGTTAGCCACCTGTTAAATATTTAATTGCAAAATCCACAAACTGTATATTTGCGAAGGTTTAACCGTGATTATTCATTAGGTTTTCGTCATGAGGGCCAAAAGGCCAATAAAAGCAGGTGCTCCATAGTGATTTCGTCTCACAACCGTAGTCACCATTGCGGTGAGAAGTGAAATTGTTGAGCTTGCCCTGAACTTGTTGAAGGGTGCCCGATTTTGCCCGCCCGATCTGACGATTTGTCGGACGGGCAGGCATCTTAGCGCGAACTAGATAATCCAATGCGTAATCCCGGTTTAAAACAAATGGATATGAAATACCTATACTGCATCTTCTTGGTTCCACTATTTATTTCATTTGATGTTGCCCCGTTGGGCAAATCTACTGAAGAGATAAATTGGATGACCTGGGATGAAATGGTAAAAGCCAACTCTCAAAAAGAAAAGAAAATCATCGTTGATGTTTTTACGGATTGGTGTAGTTGGTGCAAGGTCATGGATAAACAGACCTTTGCCAATGACACAATAACACGGTACATTAATGAACACTTTTACGCCGTAAAACTAAACGCTGAACAGAAAGAGCGCATCCAATGGGCCGGCCAGGAATTTAAGTGGGTGGCAAATGGGCAAAATGGAATACATACTTTAGCCTATGCCCTTTGTGATGGAAAAATGTCATATCCTTCTCTGGTCTATCTGAACGAAAAACTGGAACGAATTACCATAAGCAAGGGCTTTAAAGATGTGCCGTCACTGCTGGTAGAGCTCAAGTTTGCTGTTGAAGAACAATATCTGGAAAATAGTCGATCGGGTACTTCTACCCTTACTCCCATAATGGATGGTCGCCAGTAATCTTGCTTTTTAGGTATGTGAATACCCTATTAATCGTCCTAATTTGTAATTTGGTGCTCAATGGATAATATCGCACCGAATGAGATCGAGCTGGCCACTGTCACTAGTAGGTCTGATCTCAAGCAATTTGTTGATTTTCAGTATAAGCTTTACCGGGATAATCCATATTATGTTCCCCCGCTGCGTAACGATGAAATCCAGACCTTCTCACCAAGCCATAATCCAGCTTATGAGCACTGCGAAGCCAAACTATTTCTGGCAAAAAAGGCCGGTGAAGTTGTAGGCCGGATAGCGGGAATCATCAATCACCAGGAAAATAATGGCGCTGAGAATCGTGCAGCGAGGTTTGGGTGGGTGGATTTTATTGATGATTATTTCGTTTCGAAAAAATTATTCGATGCTGTGGAAGGTTGGGCACGCGAGCGCGGATGCCTGGAATTGAAAGGACCCTATGGGTTTTCAAACATGGATAAAGCAGGCCTATTAATTGAAGGTTTTGAAGAATTGGCCACAATGGCAGTCATCTACAACTTTCCCTACTATTCCAAGCACATTGAAAGGCTGGGTTTTGAAAAGCTGGTTGATTGGAAAGAATTTGAAGCTACGGTGCCTAAAGAGATTCCAGCCCGGGTCATCAAGTTCGCTGAAATGATAAAAGAGCGTTATGGGGTCAAGGAATTTCATCCCCGAAATAAAGCAGAACTGAATGAGATGGGCTTTAAAATATTTGACTTAATCAATTTAACTTATCAAGACCTCGAAGGCTTTATCCCTCATTCGAATAAGCAAATAGCCCTGTTTGTAAAAAAATACATATCGTTAATCAATCCCGATTTCATCAGTGTAATTCTGAATGAAGCCGATGAATTAGTTGGTTTTGGGATTACAATGCCATCATTTTCAAAAGCCCTGCAGAAATCTAAAGGCAGACTATTTCCTTTTGGGATATTTCATTTGCGAAAAGCGATGAAAAAAAATGACCGCGCAGACTTATATTTGATCGCTGTGCGTCCCGACTATCAGAGCAAGGGAATTACTGCTCTGATTTTTAGCAAAATCATAGAAACCTGTATACGATACGGCATAAAAAAAGCAGAAACAAATCCAGAACTGGAGTCAAATCAAGATGTGCAGAATCTTTGGAGGGGATATGAGATGCGTCTCCATAAAAGAAGACGATGCTATATCAAGAAAATTTGAATAATATTTTAGGCAATTCTTGCTTCAGCAAAACCTCCCTCACTATAAGTGCCTGCAGATAATTTGTCGGCTACTTCTGAAAAGGCATTTAATGTCACTTCCACATCTTCCAGTGTATGCACTGCGGTCGGTATTAAGCGCAAGATGATCATACCTTTGGGAATCACGGGATATACGACAATCGAACAAAATATGCCATAGTTATTTCTCAAGTCATTAACCATTTGAGTAGCCTCATCAACTGATCCCTTTAAGACTACCGGAGTCACACATGAAGTGGTGTGGCCCAGGTTGAAACCTCGATCTCTGAGACCATCTTGCAATGCCGTGGCAATCGTCCACAATCTGTCCTTTAACTCGGGGTGCGTTTTTAAGAGTTCAAGTCGCTTTAATCCCCCGATTACAAAAGGCATAGGCAGGGATTTAGCAAAAATCTGAGATCTCATATTGTATTTTAGATACTGCATGATGTCAGGTTCGCCGGCAAAAAACGCCCCGATTCCCGCCATGCTTTTGGCAAATGTGGAAAAATAGACATCAATTTCGTCCTGAACTCCCTGTTCTTCACCCGCACCTGCACCGGTAGCCCCCAGGGTGCCAAAACCGTGCGCATCATCTACGAGCAACCTGAAACTGTATTTTTCGCGGAGTTTGATGATTCCTTTAAGATCACCTTGCTCGCCTCCCATGCCAAAGACGCCTTCAGATATAACTAGTATTCCGCCACCAGATTTCTCTACAAGCGCCTGAGCCCTACGCAAATTTTTCTCCAGACTAGCCATATCGTTATGATCGAAAGCAAATCTGTGCCCTAGGTGCATTCGGACACCATCCACGATACAAGCATGGCACTCCGCATCATAAACCACGACATCTTTCCTGGATAATAGCGCATCGATAGAAGATGTCATTGCCTGATAACCGAAGTTGACCAATAAACCAGCCGGTTTATCGACAAAAGCAGCCAGTTTGTCCTCAAGCTCACAATGATAATTCGTATTTCCAGACATCATTCGGGAACCCATGGGATACGCCATTCCCCAATCTGCACCAGCTGCTGCATCCACTGCTCTAACTTCGGGGTGATTTGCCAGCCCCAGATAGTTATTTACACTCCACACTATGACCTCTTTCCCGTTGAAGATCATGCGATTGGCGATATCTCCTTCCAATTTTGGAAAAATGTAATATCCTTCTGCCACATCAGCATATTTCCCAAGTGGCCCGGCATTTTCCCTAATCCTGTCAAAAAGATCCATATCTTATCATACTTTAATTAACCCGAGGGCAAAAATAGCTAGAATTATCTGAATTTCGACTATGATTTTACAAGGATGAGTTCAGACAACTCAATAACAACGACCGAATCAGAGGCCAAAGGCAGGGGTGGAAAAATGTGATACTATCCATATGATCAACTATAAAACAAATTATTACACATAATGATTTCCCTTAATAAATGCTTTTAGCCAATTATTTCAAACGGATAAAGGCTATTTGGCATCCAGCCATGTTTCAAGGATGGGGGAAAAAAAGCAACTATTTTGAAGGATGGTACTACAAAATAGTAACCGCCGATCAAAGACATGCCTATGCCATTATTCCTGGTATAGCTTTGCACCATGGTGATCGTCATGCTTTCATTCAGACAATGGATGGCATCGCTAAAACTGCCGAGTATACGCGTTTTGATTTGTCAGCATTTGATCCAAACGCCCAGATGTTTGCCGTATCGATCGGTGACAATAAGTTTTCCAGTAGCGACATCAGTATTGATCTCCCGCACATACAAGGAAGACTGTCATTTAAGAATTTGCAAAATTACAATGGCTCAATTTTTTCGCCCGGTATCATGGGATGGTACTCATTTGTGCCTTTCATGCAATGTTACCATGGCCTGGTTAGCATCGGTCATAAAATCGAAGGCCAAATGCAAATTCGTGATAAAGTGGTTGATTTTACCGGAGGTAA
>JABDLW010000872.1 GCA_013001805.1 Saprospiraceae bacterium
ATTTAACATCGATCAATGCGATGGCCTCCCTGGCTACAGCAAGACTTTCAGCAGCTACGCCAGCTAGTGGTTGGCCTACATATTTTACATCCGGGTATTCACTCTTTTTGTCCTCACCTTCACCAGATTCAGAAGTAATGACATGCACCGCATGAACACCGAGATGTCTTTCCGCAGCACTGATGTCAATGGATTTAATCCGGGCATGGGGTACATTAGAACGCAAGAATTTAGCATAGAGCATTCCCGGTAACTGGATGTCTGATGTGTACTTTGCCTCACCGGTAACCTTTTCACGGGCGTCAGTACGCTTAATGCGTTTTCCCACAACCTTTAATTCGTCATTAATCGGCCAGGCTGGGGGTTCATCATTGGGAATCTCCCGTTCAATTTGGCTAAGGTTATGATCCGGTATTCCTATGGGAAAGGTTTCTTTTCTTTTTTCCATCTTATTTCATTTTTGCTGCGGCCGCAAGGGTGGCCTTGAAAACATGAGGATACGTTCCACAGCGGCATAGATTACCGCGGGTGGCATGTTTGACGTCTTCCAGTGTCGGTGCCGGATTATTTTCCAATAAATGCACACAGGACATAACCATGCCCGGAGTGCAGTAGCCACATTGACTAGCATCATGGTCTATAAACGCCTCCTGAACGGGGTGCAATTCATCACCTTTGGCTATTCCTTCTATGGTTGTCACTTCCTGATCTTTGACGTCCAACACCAGAGTCATGCAGGAATTGACCGGCTTTCCATCAAGATAAACGGTGCATGCAGAGCAAGATCCGCGATCACACACCACCTTGGTACCGGTAAGACCTAATTGATATCGGAGGGTATCCGCCAGCGTAGTCCGGGGTTCGACTTTTAATGCATATTCGCGCCCATTGACCCTCAGCATAATGTCCGCTGCATCGGCTGGGTAGAGCCGGCCTTTTGCCATTTTTGCTTTCGAGTCAAAGGCAAGTAGACCATTATTTAACACGACTGTTCCTGCCGTAGTCAAACCGGCGCCACGTAAAAATCCCCGCCTGCTCAGGCCCGAAGTAGAACCTGCGGAATCTCCCTTTTTCTTTCCTTCTTTCATTGAATTCTCTTTAGTAACAATTGATCAAAAAAAGACCCGTAATTTAAGTCTTTTTAAACCCGAAGTAAAGTTAGAGCAACTAAAATCCACGTAAAAAGCGTTATATAGAAATATTCAAAATAAGTGAGAATTGCTTTCATTTTAATGAAATACCTCAGTCATCCCTTCATCCCGGCATTTTTATTCTTGTGACCATCATCAACAATGGATATTAACTTCTCCATTTATCTCGTCCCTCTTCGTAGCGACACTTCAATATCTCCGCATAATTTGGTTTTGGGCGGTAGTTTAATTGGTCCTTTTCATGGAACTTTGGTTACGAAACGGGAAAAAACGTATTTTCAAGATCTTTAAATAGCTGCCTTAAATTTTGAGTACAATGAAGACAACAACTATATACCTTTCAGTAATGACGTTGATGCTGATGTTAGGGTCTTGTGGAGAAGCAACCAGGTCAACCGAAGAAAATGCTGGAGCCAATGTCATGGCCAGCGAAGATCAAAAATTCGTACCCAATCCGCAATTTATTGCCAAACAGGAAGTAAAAGTATTAGAGATTGGCGAAAAGGCGCCTGACTTCAATCTAGCCGGTGTGGATGGGAAGTTTCATCAATTGGATGAATACAAAGACTCGAAAGTATTGGTGATCATTTTTACTTGCAACCATTGTCCCACCGCACAGGCATATGAAGAGCGGATGATCGATCTGACCAAGGACTACCAAGATCAAAGCGTCCAGGTGATTGCCATTTCGCCAAATAATCCTTTGGGATTACTATATGGTGAACTGGGATATACTGACCTGGATGATGATTATGAAAGTATGATTTTACGCGCCGAATATCTTAACTATAATTTCCCTTATCTCTACGATGGCGACACCGAAGAAGCATCACTACAGTATGGTCCGATCGCCACGCCTCATGCTTATGTCTTTGACGAAAATCGCCTCCTCACCTATCAGGGACGACTAGATGCAAAAGAGAAACCGGGTAGTGCCAATGCCGAGGATTTGCGGGCGGCTATCGATGCGACACTAGCCGGTCAACCTGTGGCACAGCCAACTACAAAGGTTTTCGGTTGCACCACCAAATGGGGATGGAAGAACGAGTACAAGCAAAAAGTGGATGCCGAGTGGGCAGCCCGCGAAGTGACTCTGGAAACACTCGATGAAGACGGAATCAGATCAGTAGTGAAAAATGAAGGGGGTGATAAACTAAGATTGATCAATGTTTGGGCTACCTGGTGCGGACCCTGTATCATTGAATACCCTGATTTTTTAATCCTGCAAAGGATGTATGGTGCCCGGGATTTTGAATTTGTCTCCATCTCATTTGATAAACCGGGTCAGGAAGACAAAGCTTTGAAATATCTGAAGGAAAAACAGAGTGGAGTCAAAAACTATATTTTTGATAAAGACGATACCTATGCCCTGATTGAGGCAGTCGATCCCGCCTGGAATGGTGCCCTTCCCTATACCCTGCTGGTTGATCCTGACGGTAATAAAGTCTGGTCGCATCAGGGTCAGGTTGATTTCCTGGAATTGAAAAGAGCCATCGTGGAGCACCCTATGCTAGGAAGATATTATTAGAAAGAAAATTGTTAGTCATGATCAACATCTCGACGCCTCGACCTCTCAACCCCTCAACTTCTAAACTTCTCGACCCTCAACCCCTCAACCCCTCGACCCTAGACCCTAGACCCCTCAACCCAAACAAAAAAAAGAAATGAAAAAACTAGTATTAATTCTCTCCCTTGTCTTCGCTTCCAGCAGCATTTATGCACAAGATCAATATAACGTGCTTCTCTTCACCAAAACAGCGGGTTTCCATCATGTTTCGATACACGAAGGAGTAGCAGCAATCAAAGCGTTGGGAGCAAAACATCATTTCAATGTCGATTGGCAGGAATCAAGCCGGGTATTTAATGAAAAAAATTTAGAGCGATTTCAAGTGATTATATTTTTAAATACCACGGGAGATATTCTTGATGATGAGCAACAGAAAGCCATGGAAGGATTTATTAAATCAGGGAAGGGGTTTGTCGGTATTCACGCTGCGGCCGATACGGAATACGATTGGGAATGGTATACACAACTCCTGGGAAGAATGTTTAAAACGCACCCAAAAATACAGACGGCAAAAATCCGGGTAGAGAACAAAAATTTCCCGGGCATGGAAAATACTCCTGCCTCAAGAATTTGGACGGATGAATGGTATCAGTACCAAGACGAGGCGATTACCGGTCTCAACTATTTAATTACTGTTGATGAAAAGACCTATGATCCAGTGGTAAAGCGAGGAGACAATGTGATTGAACCGATGGGTGATTTTCATCCGCTGGCCTGGTACCACGAATTTGATGGGGGACGCTCATTTTATACCGGAATGGGCCATGTGCCGAGTACCTATAGCGATCCAATATTTCTCGATCAACTGGCAGGTGCCATTTGGTGGGCAGCCACGGGAAAAGGTATTGAATAATTCCAATACCTTTTCAGTCTTAATGAAAAAAGGAAATGATATCTTCCTTCCATTTCACACAAAAACTCAATCATCGCTGGCAGTTCTGGGACTAATTCGATTTTGAATCTGTGTGATTTTATTAATTGGAAAGCCACCTCTCTCTGCGTGTTCCCGTAGGAGATCTTCATTTATCGCCAAATATTTACAGAAGACTTTGTCCTCCGTGATATAGCTCTCAATCCACTGAATATTTTCCTTTCCCATAGCATCTATTACGTCACAGGATGTTTTTGAAATGCCTTGGAGTTGTCGGTGATCGAGTGATCCTGCTC
>JABDLW010000891.1 GCA_013001805.1 Saprospiraceae bacterium
GGCGATGACTACGTTTTACTAAAAACTAATGAAGGAATCATGAAACGGACGAATATTTCCATTAATAGTGAAAATATGAGCACGACGCTGGAATTTGACGAAGAATATCAGGCAGGCAATACCGTAACAACTAATGCACACTTCAGACATGAATTTGTCAAAAGCGAAAATGACCTAATTCTCTTACTGGTGATCAGCGACTTGACCGCACCCGGATTCATGGGTTTTTTTTACAAAAATTTTGGTAGTTCAACTATGGGCCAGGCATTTTTGAAAAGCTACAAATCTTATTTGGAAAGTTAATAATAGGCTATTCCACCTCAATTACCTCGACTTCGATCGCAATATTACCAGGTAAAGAACCCATTCCAAACTGTATATGAAAACTTAAAAACAGGTTTGGGCAAAACTATTGCAGTGTTATCAAGTCCATGCATCAATAGTATTTAAGCAATGATCCATGGACTAAACCTGATGCATTAAGTCTCATTTTTTTTACTTTTAAGCGGCGTCACCTTCTGGAACTGCGCACTGAACCTCGAATCCATTTAGAATAAAAGTTTCTAATTATGAAAGATTTAACTCCCGGGCTGAAATTCTCCCGTCGATCTTTGATGATGCTATCTGCCAGTGTGGTCGGAGGCGCCTTGATTAAAACTGCCTCAGATGCAATCAAGGTGGAGCATTCAAATGGCATAATTCCTGAAAAAGTTGTTTTCGATCCAACAAAGGTGTTGGGTGCCGGACCCTCGACTTTAGGAAAAAGGGCACCCAATGAGCAGTTGCAACGTTATGTGGTGGATGCCTCGCCATCGGGAAATTCACGTTCGCCCCTTCAAGACATGGTGGGAATGATCACTCCATCCGATCTTCACTTTGAAAGACACCACGGCGGTGTGCCACAGATTGCTCCGGAAGACTATGAACTGCTAATTCATGGGATGGTCGAACGTCCATTAAAATTTTCTCTGAATGATCTAAAACGTTTTCCTCAACATTCTAAAATATGTTTTATCGAGTGTTCAGGAAATGGTTCAAAAAGCTACCATAAAACGGCTGAGTCAGAAACTATGTCACCTCAGGCACTGGATGGCCTGGTAAGTACCAGCGAATGGACGGGAGTGAGGTTGTCAACATTATTTAGGGAAGCAGGTATTCAATCTGCAGCCAAATGGTTTTTGGCAGAGGGGTCAGATGCAGCGGTGTTATCCCGAAGTATACCTGTAGAAAAAGCCTGGGATGATGCTTTAGTAGCTTATGCGCAAAACGGAGAAGCCATTCGACCGGAGCAAGGGTATCCTGTCCGATTGCTCCTGCCAGGTTGGGAGGGCAATACACATGTCAAATGGCTTAGAAGGATGGAGATTGCCGATCGACCGTTTATGACACGGGAAGAGACTTCAAAGTACACGGACCCACTTCCAGATTGTACCGCGCGCTTATTTAGTTTTGTAATGGATGCTAAATCTTTGATCACGTTCCCTGCTTTTCCTTACATTTTACCTGATAAAGGTTGGTGGGAAATAAAGGGCCTTGCATGGAGTGGCCGGGGAAAAATAACAAAAGTGGAGGTAAGCACAGACACGGGAAGGCACTGGCATCCTGCTGAACTCGCAGAACCTGTATTGTCTAAATGTCAAACCAGTTTTCGATTTCTGTGGAAATGGAATGGAGGAGAGACCACCTTAATGAGTCGCGCAACAGATGAAACCGGGTATATCCAACCAACGTTTGGCCAATTGGTAAAGGTGCGTGGAAAGGGAACAGCCTATCATTATAATCACATTAGGGCGTGGAAAATATTAAAGGATGGCCAGGTGCGGCTCGGATTAAATGAAATGATTTAAGATGCCTCAGCCATTTGCCAGCTTAAATAAACCAATGCTCCCACAGTTTTACATTTTGATGGTGATCGCCTTAATGTACGTTTCGTGTAGAACCGACCCGATAGATTCTGTTTCTGCTCCACCAATACTGCCACCTCAATCCCATGCCGATAGTGTTTTTTCTGAGCCCAGGTATCCAGCAAATTGGCCGGTATCCTTCAGTTTCGGTGACATCGCCTCCAAAGAGGATATCGAACGCTGGGATATCGACATAATGCCAGACGGTACCGGATTGCCTGAGGGAAGTGGCAATACAGAGGATGGGCAGGTTATTTATCGCATGAAATGTATGGTATGCCACGGTCAGAAAGGCGTGGAAGGTCCGTTTGATAAGCTTGTAGGTAGGGAACCCAATGATGGTTTTCCATTTGGCAAGGACGTCAAATATCAGTCGATGCGTACCATTGGTAACTACTGGCCTTATGCCACTACTTTGTTTGATTACATCCGCAGATCCATGCCACAAAATCAACCGGGGTCACTATCTGCCCAGGAAGTCTATGCTTTATGTGCATATTTGCTCTATTTAAATGAAATTGTTCCACAGGGCACAACTATGAGTGCCGAGACTCTTCCAAAAGTGAAGATGCCGGCTCGGGATCGATTTGTCCGGGACAACCGCA
>JABDLW010000898.1 GCA_013001805.1 Saprospiraceae bacterium
CGCTTACCCTATTTCCGTAGTCTGATCGTAAAATACAAACGGTATCAAAGAAAATTGGCAAGGCACCATGAAAACAGACCGGTTACCAGGTCGAGAAAATCATGGATTGTCAAGCGATTGCGGCAGCTCAAAGTAAAAATTGATCAATACCTGGCGACCGCCGGATTATTTAAGAAGGCTGCATTACTGTCAGCTGGATTGATGCCTATCGTAGCAGTAGATGCTCAATCCTATCAGCTTCGCAGTGAACATCCATTCTATAATATATTGGGCAATGGTGCTGCAGCACCCGTTTTTATGGACGTTGATGCCGATGGTGATGATGATTTATTTGTCTTCGGTGAAGCCTCCGATACGTTGACGGCAGATACTGAAGCAATCCAGTACTACGAAAATCAGGAATCCGGATACGTATTGGGAACCATCTCAGGCTATCCCTCAGATTTGGGACTAGCCACTGTCATTGATACGGCGTTTTTAGATGTCAAATTAGTGCCGGCGTACGTAGATTTTGACGTAGACGGTGATTTGGATCTATTTATTGGTGCCACTGTCGGGGAGTTGCGTTACCTGCGCAACGAAGATGGTGAATACCAGGTAGTTACCGGTGCTGAAGATCCGTTTGATGCCGTTGAATTTTCACCTGATACCTATCCGGCATTCGGTGATATCGATGGCGATGGTGATATAGATGCTTTTATCGGTAGCTCAGCAGGATTAAAGTTTTTCTCAAATGAAAACGGAGTGATGACAGACATGGGTGAGGTGGCAGCCTCCGGTTCTACGGAGCAAGCGGCCCCACTGCTTTTTGATCTGGATGACGATGGTGATCTGGATCTCCTGGTGGGAAATAAATATGGTGAACTTCAGGTCTTTGTCAATGATGCTGGCACCATGATTCAATCTACTGATCATCCTCTGGTAGCCTTGGAAATACCAGGATATTCAAATCTTGCTTTATCCGATCTGGATCAAGATGGTGACTTTGATCTCATCACCGGTGTTTCTCCCGGAGTGATGCAGGTGTATATCAATGATAATGATCAGTATAGCGAACTTCCTTTCAACACCCTGAACATTCTATCTTCAGGTACTTCGGCCTTTCCTGAATTTGTTGATTTTGATGGTGACGGAGATGAAGATTTATTTATTGCAGTGGATGATAATGGTTTGCAGTACTATGAAAACCAGGATGGTGCTTTTGTCCCTGGCTCATCTGATGCCTTTGTAGAAGTGGCGGACTCCGTTGGTTTTCCCAAGCCCGCATTTGGCGACTACGACGGTGATGGTGACCTGGACTTACTTGTTGGTAATTACAATGATCCGTTGTTGTTATACCAAAATAATGAAGGATCATACACATTACTGGATTCTTTGCAAAATCCTTTTCACGGCTTAAGTGAAGACCTGTATCAGGCACCGGAGTTTGTTGATTTGGATAATGATGGCGATCTGGATTTGGTGGTGGGGACCAAATATGGAGCCCTCCAGTACTTTACCAATAATGAAGGCACTTATGAGCAGGTTATGGATGGTTCGGTGACTGGAATTAAAGTCGACGGATATGCGGTACCCAGTTCCACAGACCTTGACAAAGATGGTGACATGGATCTGGTGGTAGGAAATAGCTATGGTAATTTACTTACGTATCTGAATAATGACGGCGTCTTCGAAGAACAAACCGGGGCCGACAATCCTTTTAATGATTTTGATTTTGCCAGTGAAGCTGCTGCCGCTTTTAGTGATTTGGATGGTGATGGAGATATCGATGTACTAGTGGGAAATCTGGTTTCCGGAATTTTCTTTTTGGAAAATGTTGATGGATCGGTTTCTGTAGATAACAGAGATGATGTCACTGACCAAACGGGCATTTATCCCAATCCCGTGACGTCAGTTATGCAGATTGAAGCTAGCTGGAACACACAACCTGGGCAAATTAATATCTACGATGGTAAAGGGGCACATCTATTTGGAAAGCCATTTAATGGTTTGCAGACTCAAATAGATTTAAGTCACCTGGCTCCGGGTAATTATCACATAAGCATAGTCAATGCGACAAAAAAGGCCGTTAAGACATTCGTGAAACTATAAGTTGTTGAGTAAATTAATTCCAGTAGGATTTTTTAGGAAAAAAATGTAATCAAACCGGGAGCAATTCCCGGTTTTTTATTTTCACCCAATTGACCAGCTAATAGTGGTCACTCAATTACCTTTTCTTCGCTTTCCACCGCTGAAACACAGAAGACACCCAGTACTTCGGTATTGGTTTTATCGGAATTGATATTACCTTTTGAATTAGAAATTGGACTGGCGAAAATAGTGTTGGACCCATTCAATATTTGATCGCGTACACTTTCCATGAAACGAAATGCCTCAAAAGTAATCGAATGGATTTCCACCCGCACTTTATCACCAGCCACATAAGGAGGTATGTCATTGGCAGACTCGGTGCTATCGGGTACCGGATTGATTAGTTCCCGGATGGGTGGAATAAAAATGATACCATCTATTTGTGACCCCCCATCAAAGCCAGCATCGAATGCCAGGTTAATTTCTTCCGGTTTATTTAAATACTGGTCGTTTTTATAAGTTTTGATCCAGTAGGTATTACCCAGACCGGGTAAATCTCGTGCGAGAAATTGCGTATAAATGCCGTCGGGTCCACCTAATTCATTTTCTCTGAACTCTTGTGCAATACTATCAATTTCGGGGACCGGAAACATGGTCGAATTGGCCGTCAATGTTTGATCTGACAAGCTTGCCGTCAACTCAAAATTATCACCCGGAGTTCCTATTATTTCTCCATTCGCTGGTGACCACTGGTAAGTGCCAGGGCTTGTTTCCTCAAACACATATTTCTCACCCGTGGAGGAAGAAACCTCAACCAGTGCACCTGTCACGGCCTCAGCAAAGTCGGGATTGAAATAAGGCTGACTACTGGTAATGCGAATGGTTTGGGTAGAAAGCTGGTTGTTGATCCAGGCGTCGACCACGACTTGTTTCGGTGCCTCCGCCGTTTGGATGTCGATCACATCTTCACAAGAGAGTTGCAATGCTGCCATCACAAAACCAAAAATCACGATATTTGGAGACTTCATCACTATTGAAATTTAAAGTTGTAAGAGATGGAAGGAATAAAGCTGCCAATTACAGACAACTGAACTGCCTCTGTAGTAGTGGGTTGTTCGGCTAAAACACGATCACTAGGTTGTCGGAAAAAGATAGAAAAAGGATTTCTACGGTTGTACAGATTATATACAGAAAAAACCCATTCGCCAATCCAGCGGTCTCCTTCCTTTTTTGCCTTGCCTTTCCTGGTGGCTGAGATATCCAACCGGTGATAGTCGGGAATCCGCACATTATTCCGGGTATCATTTCCATTATGTGGTACGATGTATCCCTGTTGCTCATATCTGGTAGTAGCAAAAGTGGTCGGAGTTCCGGTATTATAGACAAAAGTGCCACCGAAAGACCAGCGATCATTGATGTCGTAAAAGGCTGAAATACTCAAATTGTGCAATTGGTCAAAGCGGGACGGATACCAGTTGTTTTGATTAATTCCATCCACCAGCCTTTCAGTGCGGGCAAGAGTGTAACTAAGCCATCCGGTAAGCTTTCCTTTATTTTTCTTGCCTTGTAATTCCAGACCATAGGCCCGGCCCTCACCTTCCAGAAGATCACCTTCAATAAATTCATTTAATAATAAATCTGCCCCGTCAATATAATCTACCAGATGTTGCATTTTCTTGTAATAAACCTCGGCACTTAATTCGTATTTATTATTGGAGAGGTTTTTGAAATATCCTAGAGCTACCTGATCACCTATTTGGGGTTTAATATTATTAGTACTGGGTGTCCATACATCTACCGGTGTGGATGCTGTGGTATTCGATATCAGATGGATATATTGGGTGGTACGATTGTAGCTGGATTTTACCGAAGATGAAGGAGTAAGTTGATACTTGATGGAAAATCTGGGTTCCAGATTGAGATATGTCTGAATGCTTTCCCATTGCCCAAAACTCTCGGTACCGGTCACCGGTTTACGTTGCCCAGGTGCGGCCTCGCCATACGTATAGGCGTTTCCTTTACCTGCGTAATTGAAATGGGATAGTCGCAGCCCATAATTTAACGATAAATTGGAAGAAATATCTTGTTCCATCTCAACGTATAAGGCACTCTCCAGGGCATATTTATTAGCCAAACTTACATCACTGACTTCGCCTTCACTCACACCAACTGCATTCCCTGGTTCAAAGGTGTAAACAATTCCCTGGCCACCGAATCTTAAAATGTTTCGGGGATTAATAAAGTAAGTAAGTTCCGGCTTTAGGCTGTAATTTTCAATATTCGCATTCCAGGTGAATTTATTGACTGCGTCATCCCCAAAATTTATCTTGTAATCGTAATCACTAAAATAGAAGGTGAAATTGCTGAATAATTTATCGCTGAACAGGTGATTCCATCTGGCTGTACCGGTGCTGTTGCCCCAGTTGAATCCTGCAGCTTCCCCAAAACCAAAATTATCCCGGCCAAAATAACCGGATAGATAAACCCGGTTTTTTTCATTTATATTGTAATTAGTTTTTAAAGTCAGATCGTAAAAGTTCAAAATCGATCCTTCCAAACCATCAGTTAAAAAGGGTTTTGCCAGCACATCAATATAGGATCTCCGCCCGGCGACTATAAATGAAGCCTTGTCTTTTACAATGGGAGCTTCTATAGCCAGTCTGCTGAAAATAAATCCTACCCCTCCATTGATATTTAAACTCTTGGAATTGCCCTCTTTCATGCGCACATCCAGAATAGATGACAGACGGCCACCATAGCGCGCTGGAATGCCACCCTTGTAT
>JABDLW010000907.1 GCA_013001805.1 Saprospiraceae bacterium
CAACTGAATATTCGTAAAATTGACATTCCCAATTCCGTTCGCATTTCTATGCAAAAAGGCTCCATATCCGATGACACCGGATTCCAGTGGAACAGAAATAGTCCCTGCAGTGGGTGCTACAAAACCGGTCGTTCGTAAATTTCCATGACTCCAATTAGGGTTGTCGACTGCACGATATTTGATAAAGATCCAAACCGCATCGTAGTTTGACTCCAGGGTGGAGCTTCGCCACGAGTTTTCCCATGATATGTCAAATTTGACCTGATAGGTATTATTGACGACATCTTGATTGATGAGCAAAACGTTGGAAATCTGGACATTGTTTGCCCAGAGTGAGGCGCTGCAAAGCAAAGCCATCGGAAAAGGGATGCAGGCTTTCATAGGAATTTGTGGTCTGTTGTGATCGAAGTTATCACAATAAAGCACCAAAAACAAGATCCCCCGACAGAATATTTTATGGCTTGAATTCGGGCTTTTCGTGACTACCAGGATCCAAATTCTTGCGGAGAGTAATAGCATCTGATTTTGGCGTGTATCTGAATATCAACAAAAGCCAAAGATGGTGACCAATCAACACTTTCAGACTGCCGATTCTTGTTCATATTCACTTTAGTCTTAATCTCGAAAATGCGGAAAGTCCCACCGCATATACGCACCAATAGGCCTTGGGTGCGTTTTTCTGAAGGACATCACAATGACCAGTCATCGAGATGTAAAAACAAGGTTAGAATCATAGATAACTAACTAATTTCAGACCAACGCGAGACCGAAATAGATTTGCGAGTGGCGTTGCAAAAAATTGATTAAATCAAAAGGAAGGGAAGTTCAGGAACTTAGTAGACAATGTATTGGAATGATTTGGAAAATCGAATTAGATTAACTTCGTCTACTTATTATAATACGCCAAATGATGAGCAGACTTTTTTTCATCAGCATCAGGCATTTCATTAGCCTCATTTCTTTCCGACTCCTTCAGCTCTAATTTCAAGGCCTCTTTTTTAATACTATTATAGGTAAAGGGTGCCAACATCAAACCTATAAAAGTCTGCGGATAATTAGGCATGCCTCCGATACCGATATCATCACTCGGCTCCTTGTCTTTCGGCAAATAAAAGGTACCGAATAAAATATCCCAAAAGATCACATCGCCACCGTAATTGGAGTTGCCTTCTTCAATATTTTTGGAATGGTGGTAGCGATGATTTTTAGGTGTGGAAAAGATATAATCAAAAGGGCCTAATTTCACATCCATATTGGTGTGCTGGAAGCGTCCAATGGTGCGACCGAGCAGACCGGTCACGAAAACAATAGCTACCGGTGCCTGCACAAAAGCCAGGGGTATGCCCCAAAGCAGACTGGACACCAACCCCTCCAGTGGATGTGACCGCGTGCCATTAAACCAGTATAATCGTTCTGAGGAGTGATGGATCGCATGCCAGCGCCACATAAATTCATTTTCATGCATCCACCTATGGTACCAGTAGCGGAAGAAATCTTTTACCGAAAGCAAAATCAAAACCTGGACAAATCCAGGTAAATAGGATGGCCACCAACCCTGGCCAATTTCCGGAGAAATTTCCTGCACTACGATTGCGATGGTAGCCAACCGAATGGGTGCATTAATGTAGTCTCCCCAAAATTTGCCTCCAAAAAACAGCATGATATCGGTAGGGGTATCCTTATCTCCCAACCACTTCCGGCTAAATGGAATCAAGCGTTCCAGCGGAGCGAAAATAAATCCAAAAATGATAAACATAACGATGGTACCCAGAAAACTACGAACGGTAAACCCATCTTCCACTAATTTAAAACCAATCACAAATGTCAAGGTCATAAAAATTGGATACAAGCTTACCTGCAAAATTCTCTTGATTAAGGTGCCTTCCAACTTATAACTCAAAGGATCAAGGGACTCGAGAAACTTTCGAAAAGGCAAGAGAATAACGTGATGACCGATCCATTCAACTGGCCTGAAAATAGTTTCCAGAAATTCATAGACGCTTTGCCAGAACCGACCCAGAGTAGATTTTGCCTTTTGGTGCTCCTGCTTAATGCTCATTCGATTTTTCGGATTTTGGCTTTAAATTACTGCAATAAAACTATCTATCAAAATAGCTGAACCAGAATTAAAATGGTCTGCCATTCAGCAATGCTATACTACGTGCCAGTTGAAAAGGACCAGGGTGCTTCGGCTCCGTTTCTCTGAAGCATGGTTCCATTTGAAATCCTGATGCAAATCATTAATACCTGTTGAAATTGGTATAACAATTTGATTGGGTTCATGGTGCAGAAAATTAGTATACCATGCTTAAAATTCAATTGAGATTATGCTTGGAATTCAATAACTTTAGGAGGACTCATCATTTCCTGGAAAACCAAATCTGTTAGTCATGTTCAAAAAGATCATTTTGGGACTGTTCACCGTCCTATTGCTTATCGTGGTGATATTTAGCATCTACGTTTCATCATCCTGGGACAAGAAGTACGATATCCCCTACCCCACTCTGAAATCCAGCACTGATTCTGCCATCATTGCCCATGGTAAATATCTGGTGACGGGTCCGGCCCACTGTATATCCTGTCATGTCAAAGACTATAATGCGATGATCCGAGCTGATACCAGTCTTATGGAACCATTGCAAGGAGGAGTCCTCTTTCCTATGGGTCCGATGGGAAGTTTGTCGCCAGCCAATCTCACTCCTGATCCCACGACCGGAATAGGAAGGTATGATGACGGGGAAGTTTTTCGAATGATGCGTCACGCGGTTAAGCCCGATGGAACTGCGACACTCAGTATCATGATGCCATTTTGGAATATGGCCGATGATGATCTAATAGCCGTGGTCTCATATCTTCGATCACTTGATCCGGTTGAGAATGAGACTCCCGGACCCAATTACACCTTTATGGGTAAAATCATTCGTACGATGGCACCCCTATTTAAGCCGGTGACGAATTCCACACCGCCGGCCATTGCTCCAGCTATGCAACCGACAATCGAGAGGGGAAAGTATTTGGCTCACTACGTCGCAAATTGCGTTACCTGCCATACCAATCGCGATCAAATGACCTTTACTGCCATCGGACCCGAGTTTGCCGGAGGCTTTGAAATGGAGCCGATGGAGCCTTTGCACGTTAAGCTGGGTGTCGATCCGGATTTGTGGACCAGAGCACCTAATATCACCCCACATCCAAACAGTGCTTTGTCAAAATTCAAGACCTTGGATGAGTGGATCGAACGGTTTCGTACTGGCCGCATCATAGAGTTTTCTCCTATGGACTGGGGGCCTTTTTCCCGTATGACCGATGCAGATTTAGAGGCGATATGGTTGTATCTGCATAGCCTTGATCCGGTGGAAAATGAAATTGGTCCGGTGATTTTCAAAAAGGAATAAACTGAGGAAGTCACTAAAGTCCAGGGTCTGGCTCAGTTGGTTGATGGCACCCGGCCAATAATGGATAATCACAGCTGACATTTCGCATTATTGCCGGATCGCACTGGCACCCGATCAGAGATTCCTTCGGCAATTTGCCTTGTTCTTAGTATTTTACCGGCCATGCGTCAAACTCGTCAGCTTGCTGCCATCATGTTTACCGATATCGCCGGTTATACAACTATGATGGGCAAAGCTGAGCAAAAGACACTTGCCTTAATCAAAGCCAACAAGCAAATCCACTTAAAATGGCTCAAGGTTTATCGCGGTAAATGGCTCAAAGAAGCAGGCGATGGCATCATGGCAAGTTTTGCTTCCGTATCGGATGCGATCTATTGTGC
>JABDLW010000017.1 GCA_013001805.1 Saprospiraceae bacterium
CAGTGAGAGAACAGGCGATTCAACACAATAAGGAAGTGATAGACATTGGTCGCACCCTCGGGTCAAAAAGTCTGACGGTTTGGTTGGCAGATGGATCGGCATTTCCCGGGCAGTTAAATTTTCAAAAATCTCTGGAAAGAACTCTCGACAGTCTCAAGCAAATCTACAATCACCTGCCAGCCGACTGGAAACTATATATCGAATACAAACCTTATGAGCCAAATTTTTACAGTACCGTCATTCAGGATTGGGGTACATCTCACTTACTAGCTACCCAATGTGGAGACCGGGCCTTTACCCTGGTTGACCTGGGTCATCATCTTCCAAACACCAACATTGAACAGATTGTGGCGACCTTGCTTTGGCAGGGAAGATTGGGTGGATTCCATTTTAATGACAGTAAATATGGAGATGATGATTTAACGGTGGGTTGTATAAAGCCTTATCAGCTATTTCTCATCTTCAATGAACTTGTATATGGTATCGCAAATAATGATAATAATCCTGCTCTGGCCTGGATGATAGATGCCAGTCATAATCTTAAGGATCCACTTGAGGACTTAATACAGAGCCTCGAAGCCATCAAATTGGCTTTTGCCCAGGCGCTTATAGTTGATCAAAGTCAATTGGAACGGGCGCGCACTCACAACGATGTGACTCAGGCGCAGGAAATCTTACAGGATGCCTTCCGTACTGATCTTCGACCACTTTTAAGGGAGGCACGACAACAATCGGGTGGTGCAATAGATCCTGTGAACGCCTATCGCCGTCTGGGTGTCAGGGAAACATTGATAGAGCAAAGAGGATTAAACACAGTAGCAACGGGTTTATAGTGAAAGTCACTGCAGTATTTGATATAGGACGAACTAATAAAAAGTTTTTTCTTTTTGATAAAAAACTCAGAGAGGTATTCCGCGAGTATACGGTAATTGAGGAAATAAGAGACGAGGACGGATTTCCCTGTGACGACATTTCTGAAATTGTTAATTGGGTAAAAAAAACGTTGGATCGATTTATAAATCAAAATGAATTCGAGCTGCAGTCAGTCAATTTTTCTGCTTATGGGGCCAGCATGGTTCATGTAGATAGGGAGGGGAAACCAGTAGCTCCTCTATATAGTTACTTAAAACCGATCCCAGCTGATGTTCTAGATAGCTTTTATTCTACCTATGGAGACCAATGGAGACTGGCAAAAGAGACCGCATCTCCACCATTGGCCATGTTAAATTCGGGTTTGCAGCCCTACTGGATTAAACAAACAAAACCTGAACTATTCAAAGCGATTAAATGGTCCATGCATTTGCCGCAGTTTTTAAGTTATCTCTTTACTGGTTTACCTGTGAGCGATTTTACCAGCATTGGCTGTCATACCATGCTTTGGGACTATACAAAAAAGGATTACCACGCTTGGGTTTATGCAGAGAAGATCGACCAAATTCTTCCACCGATAGTGGATACAGATACGATGGTGTTAAAATCATACCAGGGCCACCGGATTAAATTCGGAGTTGGTATTCATGATAGTTCATCAGCGTTAATCCCATATTTTATTTTTGCGAAAGAACCTTTTTTATTAGTTTCCACTGGCACTTGGAGTATATCAATGAATCCGTTTTCAGATTCACCCCTTTCAAAAAAGAACTTGCAAAATGATGTTTTAAAATTTATGCAAATTGATGGAAGGCCGGTCAAAGCTTCTCGATTATTCCTGGGTAATGAATTTAAATTGCAAACCAATAAATTGTTGCTCTTTTTCAAAAAAAGACCTCGCTATCACCATGGTGTTAAGATTAATTGGAAACTAATTGACCGACTCCGAAGTAATTACCAGCGGAAATTTATTTTTGAGACGATTAAATCTTCATTTGCCAGCCCGGGACCGGTAGACCTGGGAACTTTCAGGAATTTTGAGGAAGCTTACCATCAACTGATGCTCGAGCTGGTAGAGCTGCAGGTAAAAAGTGTCGAAATGGCCATTGGCAAAACATCACTGAAGAAAATCTATATCGATGGCGGATTTATCGACAATGATATTTATGTGAAGTTACTGGCAGATTATTTCAGCGGATATAAGATCCAAACAGCGCGTTCGGCATTGGGCTCTGCGTTGGGTGCAGCGATTGTTATTTCGGCAAGAAAGCTGAGCGAAAAGTCTCTTGCCAGGCACTATGAATTGAAAAGACAAAAACGTAATAAAAGCAAAAGTGTAGAACCGCAAAAGACATGGAACTAAAGTTTAATCCCAGATATCCCGATATCGAATATTTACGTACCCGGGCCAGGAAACGAATTCCCCGTTTTGCCTTTGAGTATCTCGATGGAGGCTGCAACAGCGGAGTAAATCTGCGGCGCAATACAGATGAAATCCGCCAGGTACAGTTGAAACCTATTTACATAAGAGATCACGATCAGGCTTTGCTCACAAGGGAGTTGTTCGGTCATACATTTGATGCACCTTTTGGAATCGCTCCAGTCGGTTTACAAGGGCTAATGTGGCCGCGAGCGTCTGAAATACTGGCAAAGGCGGCCTTTGACCACAACATCCCATTTATATTAAGCACAGTAGCCACTGCTTCGCTAGAGACGATAAGTGAGATTACCGAAGGCCGTGCGTGGTTTCAACTTTATAATCCCATTGAGGATCGTCTGCGTGATGATTTGTTGAACCGTCTGGAAGCTGCCGGTTATCCCGTGTTGGTGATCTTATCAGATGTACCCACATTTGGTTATCGCTCCCGAGAGATCATCAATGGCCTGGCCATACCCCCAAGGATGACGCTACGCAATATTTTGCAGATTATGGGCCGTCCCCGATGGGCGTTGAATACTTTAATTGCAGGGCAGCCAACATTTAAATCTCTTACACCTTATATTCCCAAGGGAGCAAGCTTGAAACATCTCGGTGTTTTTATGAATCAAACCTTTTCCGGACGGCTAAATGAGGACAAAATCAAAGCGATCCGGGATAAGTGGAAAGGCAAATTAGTGCTAAAAGGAGTAGCCAGTATTGAAGATACCGAAACTGCGATTAAGCTGGGTCTCGATGGAATTATTATTTCAAACCATGGCGGAAGACAATTAGATCATGGGCAGTCAAGCATCGAATCTCTGCGGAACATTGCCCCAAAATATAAAGGTCAAATCAAAATCATGATAGATAGTGGCATGCGGACTGGACCTGATATCGCATCGATTTTGGCTACGGGAGCTGAATTTGCATTCCTGGGCCGGTCATTTATGTATGGGGTGGCTGCTTTAGGAAGCGAAGGTGGCAATCATACGATATCCATTTTGAAAACACAACTCCGGCAGGTCATGGAACAGTTGTGTTGCGATCGCATCGAAGATCTTCCACAACATTTAATTGGCAGCAGGTAATAATGGATAAATAATGAGTCAAACCGAAGAATCAGTAATAAAATCAGAAGAGTTTGAACGCGAACCGGTTCCCCATTCCCATTTAAAAACATGGAAAAGTTTTTTAGGTATGTATGCCGGGGAACATGCGGCAGGGACCGAATTTGTAATAGGTCCACTTTTTTTGACTACCGGTGTCAGCGCGTTTGACTTAATTATTGGATTGTTACTGGGAAATTTTATGGCGGTGCTGAGCTGGCGCTATTTGACTGCTGAGATTGCTGTAAGAAACCGTTTGACTCTTTATTACCAGCTGGAAAAAATTTGTGGGAAAAAGCTGGTTACCTTTTACAATATTGCTAATGGGCTACTGTTTTGCTTTCTGGCTGGGGCAATGATTACGGTTTCGGCGACGGCGGTTGGAATTCCATTTGATATGCAAATGCCCAAGTTGACGGATACGATGCCAAACAGTTACACCTGGGTTATTATCGTTTTACTAATCGGTGCAGTGATTTCGATTATTGCTGCAAAAGGATACGACACGGTTTCCCGGGCAGCAAATTGGCTCTCGCCATTTCTCGTCCTGGCATTTTTTGCCTGCGGTGTCGTGGCACTAAGTCAGTTGGGCGTGGGAAGTTTTTCCGATTTCTGGAATATTTGGGGTAAGGGTTCTGATCCTTTTCCGGGTCAGATTAAATATACTTTCTGGCATGTTTTCTTGTGGTCCTGGTTTTGTAATGCAGCGATGCATATAGGAATGTCTGATCTTTCCGTATTTCGTTACGCCAAAAATCCGGCGTCAGGTTGGACGACGGCAGCTGGTATGTATGTTGGTCATTACATGGCTTGGATAGCAGCAGCCCTGCTTTATGCCGTTTATGTACAATCACCGGAAGCTCAGGAGTTTCTCGCCAATGGTGAAGCACCTCCGGTTGCACCCGGTCCACTGGCGTACAATGCGATAGGTGTTTTTGGAATTCTTGCGGTGATCATAGCCGGTTGGACAACTGCCAATCCGACTATTTACCGGGCAGGCCTGGCTTTTCAGGCTATATTCCCTAAAGCATCTACATTCTGGATGACGATTTTAGCTGGTCTTACTGCAACCATTGCCGGCCTCTTTCCGGCATTTGCCATGAAATTGTTAGGCTTTGTGGCGCTCTATGGCTTTATATTGGCTCCGGTGGGGGCTATCATCGTATTTGATCAGTTTTTTGCCAAGCGATTTGGAGTTATTTCCAACTACGCTGAAAGAGCAGGAATTAATGTTAATATGTCGTTTTTGTTGGCTTGGGTTTTGAGCTTTGTATTATTCTATTTTGTTTCGGTGTCACAAGGAGTATTTTTATCTTTTTTAACCTTACCTGCCTGGTTAAGTTGTGGCTTTCTTTATATTTTGTTTAGTCGATTTTGGCAGGAGAAAATTACTCTTGCGGATTCCAGATAGATAACTAAGATCTGCCAGTAGAATGCAGGCACATAATTATGATCATGAAAAAAGAAAATTATAAATGATTACAAAAAATATAATAAATATCTCCTTCTATTGTCGAACGAGATTTATAGAAAGAGATTAAATGTCCGGAAGCGGGCAATGGACAAATTACAAATGTTTGTTTGCTAAAGAAATGAAAACCGGAGATAATCCGATAATTGATAAACAAAATTAAACTAAAAGTTATGCAAGTGGATGCTTTTAAACATGTAGAGTTTTTATGGGATGAAAGCAAAGCAGCCAATCTGTCAGATGATGAAGTGGCGTTGTTTATATATCGTTCCAACGTATTGGGGGCGGATCTTCGAATTACTAATTTTGGTGGTGGCAACACATCATGTAAAACGGTTGAGAAAGATCCTTTGACCGGCCAGGACGTAGATGTGATGTGGATCAAGGGTTCTGGTGGGGACATTGGAACGCTAAATCGTCAGGGAGTTGCCGGATTATACCTCGATCGAATGTACGATCTCAAACGGATT
The DNA here is from genome assembly GCA_013001805.1 of Saprospiraceae bacterium. Taxonomy (GTDB): domain Bacteria; phylum Bacteroidota; class Bacteroidia; order Chitinophagales; family Saprospiraceae; genus JABDMH01. The sequence goes on from JABDLW010000017.1 coordinate 5,338, forward strand.
TACCGTGGCTTGGAACATGAAGATGAGATGGTCGACTTATATTACCGGTGTTTGTTTGACCTCGACAGCAGGGCACCATCGATAGATACTGCACTACATGGGTTCCTGCCCTTCAAACACATTGATCATTTACATCCAGACGGCTTAATTGCAATAGCTGCTGCCAAAGACAGTGAGCGAATAACTGAGGAAATTTGGGGCGGAAGTATGGGATGGGTGCCCTGGCAAAGACCGGGGTTTGACCTGGGTTTAAAGCTTGAAGAATGTTTGACTGAAAATCCCGGGATACGGGGTATTGTGC
>JABDLW010000034.1 GCA_013001805.1 Saprospiraceae bacterium
GTTCACGGAGGAAGTTGGATTTCCAAAGCCAAATTTCCTGGTGAGATACGAGATTTGTCCTTCTCCTTTGCTCTAACCAATAGTATCTACATGGGTGGAGGTAAAAGACCATTCCAGGGTTTTGTAGATCGCATTTTCACTAATGACCTCTGGGCCTACTCTGTTGACAATGATTCCTAGTCGGAATTGGGTCTCTTGGAGGAAGGCATCAGCAGTCCGGTGGCCGCTGCCTTAAACGGGATTGGCTATTTTGGATCGGGACAATGGAGTAGTGAAAAATGTCTCGACTTTTGGGGAGGTGATTGTCTTACCGGTTCAATGCCCTGTGATCTGGGTTGTCACTGCATGAGCCAAGATCTCTTCAGGTTTGCTCAAGCAACACAAACCTGGCAAAAGATGGAGCTACCCGATTCGATCCATAATATTGTAAGTCGACATAGTTCGACAGCGGTGACAATAGGGAATAACATCTATTTTGGATTGGGGAATCAGACCAGAAATTGTGGCGGTGTCATCACCTATGTAAGTGGCTTAGATAGCAGACTGGAACCTATCAGGATAAGGAGAGGAAATTTTTTCACGCACAACGATGTGTGGAGATTTAATCCTATCAGCGATTTATGGACAGAAATGCAGCCATTTCCGGGAGAAGGGAGAATCAATGCTGTTGGCTATGCCATCGGAGATAAAGGGTTTGTGGGCTTAGGAAAATATTATCGTGACCAGGACGAGCAATTGCAAACCGGACCGTTAAATGATTTTTATGAATTTAATCCGGGTAGTACTTTGGGATCTCAGTGGCAAAGGTTACAGCCGTTTCCGGGAGAGGCTGAATTCACAAAAAGTTTTGCACTAGGAGGTGCCGGATATTTGCTGACCAAGTCAAGGTCATCCTTTAGTACTCCGGTAAGCCTCTGGAAATTTGACCGGGATGCCGAATCTCTGGGTAAATGGACCGAAATAGCTCCATCTATACCACCGGGCGAAGGCCTGCCCTCGGCAGCCCTGACTGTCGGCAGTGTAGCTTATGTTTATCTTGCAGGACCGGACCAAAATTTCTGGATGTATGTCGCGGAATTAAATTGAAAGATACTGCACATCGATAATCATGACTTATAATTCCCAGGTAGTACTCGCTTTAGGTCTGAGAAGTGTCATTCTATCTACAACAATTACTTTTTGGTTAATAATCAAATTGGATGAACGTTCATTTTTTAAACGGATGTATGGTAGAGAATCTTTATCTCAATACATGATGCGATGCTTATTTATATCATTATTCTACCATCAACCTAATCTCTCCAACCACTCTTCCTACCTTGGAAGGTACATGAGCTTGTGAGATCGAACAAAATCTGGCCCCCTTAATTGATAAATATAAACGCCTGAAGCCACCGGCTCTCCATTAGTGTTTGTACCACTCCAATCAAAATTATGCGATCCCGCTGTCAATTTTCCTGACTGCAACGTACGTACGAGTTGACCTTGCAAGTCATAAATGGACAGTGAAACATCATTCACCTCCTCCAGGTTAATCGTTATTCTGGTGCTGAAACTGAACGGGTTGGGATAATTGTGACCGAGCACATAGGTAGGTTCTGTTCTCTTGTCTGTTAAATTAAAGACCGGACCGGCAAGTTTGGGTAAAACACAACCTGTCACGGAGTAAGATACTCCATCATCTACCGCCACATCTTTTTTATTGTGAGCAACGGTAACCTGGCAAATGGCGGTTCCTTCATTGCCGGTATAATCCAAAACCGACAAGTGCAATGTATAGACTCTGCCATTACCTCCACCTTGTCTTTCGCTGCGGAGATCAACAGACTTACAATCGCCGGAGATAACTATATCCTCACTTGTGTTGCCATCACCTCCACCCGTCAAATCTTCAGGTTCATCACTGGTCACCTGGGTAATAAAGACATCATCGGCAGTTAGATCCATATCACAATTATCGGTGACACTAATGACGCATTGAGCAGCACTGATGGACTGGTACTTATGGTTAGGCGGCCAGAGTGTAATTGGATCAGCGATGGTGTTGATTACGGGAGCTTCATCGTCAACAATGACCACGTCTATAGAACATTGAGAAGTGTTTCCCGCCGCATCGGTTGCAGTCCAAATAACTGGAGTGGTTCCTTCGGGAAAGGTAGCTCCGGCTAATGTACCTGCATTATTATAATCGTTCAAAATACTGACTCCTGGACAATTATCACTGAAGCTGGGATCAAATCCCGTCCCCGGCATGGTAAAGGAACAGAGACCCGGATCCGTGGTTCGGTTGGGGTTAATTGCCGAGCAATCGATCTCCGGATCTTCAACATCAATAATGACCACTTCAATAGTACATTGCGAAGAGTTTCCTGCCGCATCAGTGGCAGTCCACTTCACTGAGGTGGTACCCTTAGGGAAAGTGGCTCCTGCCAAGGAACTCAGGTTATTATAATCGTTCGAAATACTGGTCCCAAGGCAGTTGTCGCTGAACGTGGGATTGAAGCCAGTTCCTGGCATGGTAAAGGAACAAAGACCTGGGTCGGTTGTCCGGTTAGCATTGATCGCTGAACAATCAATCTGCGGATCTTCTGTATCCAGGACCGTGACGTTAAAACTGCATTCATCAGTGTTGCCCGACCCATCGGTAACGGTACAATTGACCGCCGTTGTACCTACGGGAAAGACGCTTCCGGATGATGGGGTACAAGAAATATTTGCGACACTGCAATTATCAGTGGCGCTGACGATGAAATTAACTACAGCACTACATTGACCCGGATCATTATTTCTATTTACTGAAGAGGGACAACTAATGACCGGATCCGTCTGATCCACGACATTGACGTTGATGGTTTGGTTACAGGTTCCACCGTTGCCATCGTCCGCAGAGACCATCACCATGTTGGCACCCAACACAAGTGTCGATGGACTCACCATAATTGTGAGGGGATCTCCATCCGGGTCAGTGATACCCATTACATCGCTTCCGGAGATGGTTGCCTGGCAATTTGAGTTTGCTCCCTGATTAGCTATGTTGGCACCGCTGCAATCCGGGTCACTATTTCCACCCGTATAGTAGACGATTAGCTCTACAGACTCAATATCGATGGATATTGGGTTATCCAGCCCCGTGACTCGGGTCAAACGCACCCCTACCGTTCCCGCATTAAAGTCAGCAGCTGTTAGTGTTGTTCCCCATAGGTCATTATCGGCCCCCGCGGTCCTAGCTACCGATTCATTGCAAGATCCAGTAGACGGAGTATTAGGAAGCACCCGGGTAGAACCAACCTCACTTCCGGAATTTCTCAATTGCAGTGTAGGAGAGACTACACTGCCATACCTTACCACCACCTCAACCCCCACTATGGGCGCAATAACGGAAAATGCCGGAAAGTTAAAAATCGCTTCGATGGTACCAGCGTTGGAAGTTCCTGTACAATTTCCATCCGGCGGCCCCAAGACATTTCCATTATTGGGCTGAGGAGTCCAGTTTGGCGGATTGGGATCGGACCAACTGCTGGCAAATTTCGATTCGCTGGACTGGGCAATTGTCTGATTTGAATTCAAAAAGAACCAAGATGACAAGAGAAAGAGAGGAAGAACATAATGACGGGGGAGTTTCATTTGATTTAGGTTTAATTTGAGGAAAACTAAAAGTCAGAAGACTCAATGAATTTAAGAATTTTCGGCATAATTTCCTAAAACTTAATTAAGTGACCTAGTCAAAATGCATACCCGATACATAGAGATTGGCCCCGTATTTGCCTTACAACTTTAAAG
>JABDLW010000129.1 GCA_013001805.1 Saprospiraceae bacterium
GGGCAAGGGTAGTATTGCTCTGCTCAAACTGCATCTATCTGTCGACGGTAAATCTGGTGAACTTTCTATAAAAGGAGACAAGGGAATGACCGGAAAACCTGAGTCGACAATCATCGATAACACGATGATAAAGGCTAGCTACGGTGCCAAATATGTCGCATTGCCATTTGCGATCCGGTTACGCGATTTTATTCTGGAGCGATATCCGGGAACCGAGAGTGCCTCTTCCTACGCCAGTGAAGTAACCCTGCTCGATAAAAAAAATAATGTCACTCGTGACCAGAGGATATATATGAATAATATCTTAAACTATAAAGGATATCGATTTTTTCAGAGTTCTTTTGACAAAGATGAAAAAGGTACCGTTCTCAGCGTAAATCACGATGCTTTAGGCACCTGGATCTCTTATTTTGGATATTTTTTATTGACTCTCGGCATGGTGTTTACGCTCTTTAGTAAAAAGAGTCGATTCCATGCCATACAGCAAAGGCTGAAAGACATGCGACTTTCGCAAAAAGCCGCTGCCATTACCCTGCCTCTGCTATTTGCATTATCGGTGGTGCAGCCTTGTTTTGCCAATGATGAAATTATAGATCCAGCAATCATCATCGACAGTGAACACGCTGCTAAATTTGGAAAACTGGTAGTACAGGATTATAAGGGACGTATGAAACCGGTGAATACAATGGCCAGTGAGATCTTGAGAAAGATAGCTAGAAAAGAACAGCTTTATGATCAAAATTCTGATCAGGTTTTCATTGGCATGATGGTTTATCCACAAAATTGGGCAAATGTACCCCTAATTAAAATTGGCACCGATGAAGAAATAAAAAGACTGATCAACATAGAGGGCAAATTGGCTACTTATAATGACTTTTTCAAACCAACCTACATTTTGAAGGACCAGGTGAGAAATGCCTATAACATGGAGCCCAGATATCGGGGAACTTTTGAAAAGGAATTGCTGAAAATCGATGAAAGAGTCAATATTTGCAATATGGTATTTGCCGGCAGGTTGATGCGTATTTATCCCAGTGAGAATCCCAATTCGACCACGTGGATCGCCCCGGGAGAACTGCACCAGGGTACGGTGCATCTGCATTCGAATGATTTTATTGCCACCTTTTTTCCAAGTTACAGTCTGGCAATCCAGTCTGCGGGCAAAACCGGAAATTGGGAAGCAGCAAATAAACTAGTTGATGACCTATGTCAGCATCAACAGACAAACGGGGGCGATATTTTACCAGCAACCGCAAAAATAAAATATGAGATTCTCTTAAATAAAATGAATGTCTTCAGCCGCCTCGGCAAAATGTATGGATTGATTGGTTTGTTTATTCTAATTATGTTTTTTGTTTTGGTTTTTAATCCGGGCATTAGTTCGAAGTGGCCGCTGAGGATTGCCTTTACTGCATTGGGCATTTGCTTTTTAGCACATATGTTTGGACTGGGCCTAAGATGGTACGTTTCGGGAAGGGCACCCTGGAGCAATGGATATGAGTCTATGATTTACATCGCATTTACCACTATGCTGGCAGGTCTGATTTTTGGTCGAAAATCACTCGGAGGCTTGGCAGCAACCGCCGTTCTTTCTTCCACCATTCTTATGGTAGCGGGTATGAGTTGGCTGGATCCGGAAATCACACCGTTAGTGCCGGTACTAAAATCGTATTGGCTTACGATTCACGTTTCTATGATAGCTGGTAGTTACGGTTTTTTAATGCTGGGGGCTATAATCGGCGTACTGAATTTAATTCTGATGATATTTACCAACGCAAGAAACAAAGCTCGTACTACACGTACCGTTAAGGAAATGACTTACATAAGTGAAATGACCATGATAGGTGGACTCTTTATGATTAGTATCGGGACTTATCTTGGTGGCATATGGGCCAATGAATCCTGGGGTAGATACTGGGGTTGGGATGCCAAGGAAACCTGGGCGCTGGTCACCATATTAGTTTATGCATTTATTTTGCATATGCGTTTTATTCCTGGCTTGCGCAGTCGCTATGCCTTTAATGTGGCCTCTCTATTTGGCCTGGCATCCGTCATGATGACCTATTTTGGCGTCAATTACTATTTATCCGGCCTTCATTCATATGCAGCCGGTGATCCTGCACCTATTCCACCATTTGTTTTCTACACGGTGGGAGCGTTGTCCTCGATAAGTTTATTGGCATATTTTAGGAATAAGCAAAATGGTCTGTTTGCTTGACATGAATTGTCGTAACCATTTACCATTTTGTGTTGCATAATCTAATCTCATTAGAACAACGATTGTTTTTTAGCTCTCCGATCCTGCTCAAAAATATACGTTTGCTATAAATCCCCATACACAGCCTGAAAGACAACCCGATATCCGTGGAAAGTTTCGTCTTCAAATCCGGGTTGTACCTGGCTTATGTATTGGAAAATCTATTTCGGCTTTATTAGATCATCGAAGCTACAAGGTCAGGCCTGTAATAAGACTTCATTACCCTTCTAAGAGTTAATCCAACTTTGTTTATTTTCGGGAAAGGGATTTGATTACTTGTCCATTGATTTCTTATTGATCAATAATAAATGATCCGCACATCAGCCTGAAGCTAATGAAACTTAAGTCATACTTGCTTTCGATTACTCTTCTCATGTGTACAGTATCTGGAATTGCTCTCGCACAAACTGGTCCTGTACAGGATCTCGAAACGCAACTAGCTAACGCTAATGAAGATTCGGTGAAACTGAGATTACATTTTGAAGTTGCTTCGTCATTTTATTCTATGACTCCCCAGGAAGTTTTACTTCATGTAGACACGATGTTGTATTTAGCAGAGAAGCTTAATCTCCCCATATTTACCTATCGCGCTATGTATTTACAGGCGGTCGCTCACTACCTAAGTGGCGATTTGGATATTGCCGAACGGGTTATCAATCAGGTAGACTCTTCTGCATTCTTTGAAGAGGATCTAAAATCCCTAATGGACGTCTACAATCTAATGGGAACGATTCTAAGTTCGCGAGGTAAAGTCAGTGAAGCACTAAATTATCAATATAGGGCATTGGAAATCGCTCGCACAATGCAAGATCCTGACCGGCAAGTGACGGCATTAACCAACATCGCTCAAACATACACCGAAAATCTGGACACCAGCAAAAGCCTGGATTATTACCTTGAGGCGTTGGAAATGGCCGAATCAATCTCCGATACGGTGAGTATTGCCGTGATAAATAATAATCTTAGTGGGATAACACAAGATCCGGATCAAAAATTAGCATATGCCGGTCGGGCTATTGCGTTGTTCCAATCTTTGAATTATGCTGATGGCATTGCTCATTCATCCAATGAATTCGCCATCGGTTTGAGGAAAAAGAGAGCATACAAAGAGGCTCTCAAATACCTTTACCGGTCTATTGGAATCTGGAAAAACAATCAATATAAGCAAGGATTAGTCTCCGCTTACACCAATATTGGGGTAGTTTTCGGGTACTTAAATCAGCTTGATTCTGTTGCCAGGTACTTTGATCTGGCTACCAGTCTGGGTGACGACCTGGAGGATAAAAGCATTGCTAAAGAGGCTTATGAGGAGATGTCAGAAATGTATGAAGTAATAGGTCAGCCGGCATTGGCGTTGATGAATCTGAAGCGGGCTGCACAATTAAAAGATCTCCTGTACAGTCAAGAACGTGCTCAACAACTCGCCTTGGCCGAGACAGATTTTGAAACCCGCGAAAAAGAACAAAGGTTAGCTGAGCAGCAACTGACTATTTCCCGGCAAAAGGACACACAGAAAAATGTCATCATTGGCGGATCTCTGGCAATTCTTTTAGTCTTAGGCTTACTTCTGTATATAAGATATCGTAATCAAATCAGGAGAAAAGATTCAGAACTAAAGCTCGAATTAGAGAAAGCCGAGGCAGAAAAATTACGCGAACTGGATCGGTTGAAAACGAACTTTTTCACCAACATCAGTCATGAATTCAGAACACCACTAACCTTAATTCAGACACCATTGAATGCAGCGCTGCAGGATTCGAAAAATGACCAATCCGTAGTCTTACCCAAGTCACATGCACACAGTATGAGTCAAAGCGCTGCAAAACTCTTGCAACTTGTCAACCGTCTTTTGGATCTGGCTAAATTGGAGGCAGGAAAGATGCAGTTATTTATTCGCATGGGAGACATGGCTCAATTCATCCGGTCAATCGGCTATGGATTTGAGAGCTTGGCATTAAATAAACAGATCAATTATCATGTGATTGTCCCAAGTGCACCGGTTTTGGTATGGTACGATCGGGAAAAAATCGAGCAAATAATATCTAATCTTTTGGCCAATGCCTTCAAATTCACCCCTTCCGGTGGCAGGATCTCCCTTGAGGCTAAATTTGCTGACGATGCAGTAAAGATATTTGTGCGGGATAACGGTCAGGGGATTGAAGAAGAAGAATTACCCCAGATATTCGATCGTTTTTTCAGTAACTCCCAATGGAATCATTCCGACAGTTCAAGTTCCGGAATCGGTCTGGCACTAACCCGTGAACTGGTGCATTTGCACCAAGGCCTTATTGCGGTGGAGAGCGATAAAGTTGTGGGGACTACATTTTCTGTCACTATTCCCACGAACAGAGAAGCCTACAATCAACAGCAGGTCGATGAAACAGACGTGTCAACCCGGGAAAACATGTCTAGACACATGTTAAAAGATTTACCTGCGGCCGGTACCCAATTCGCATCTGACCTGACAACTCACAATGGAAAACCTCATGTTTTGGTAGTTGAAGACAATAAAGATCTGCGGGAATACATCGCGGGTGAACTAAGTCCGATATTTCAAGTGAAAACTGCCATCAATGGTTTGGATGGTTTGCAAAAAGCTATTGAATTCATGCCTGACTTGATAATCACCGATGTGATGATGCCGGAGATGGATGGTACAGAACTGTGTCAAAAATTGCGTGAGAAGGTTGAGACGTGTCATATTCCCATTATTATGCTTACCGCCAAAGCCGATCGTTCGGGAAAACTTAGTGGTCTGGATGCAGGTGCTGATGACTACCTGACAAAGCCTTTTGATCACGAGGAACTTGTGGTTCGAGCAAACAATCTGATCACCCAAAGGGCACTTCTTAAAAGAAAATTTGCACAGGGAGTGCTATTTAAACCCAGCGAGATTGCAACAAATTCGGTAGACGAAGATTTCCTTGCCAAAGTCCTGCAGACCATTGAAGAAAATATGGAAGAGACTTCCTTTGGTGTCGAGGATCTTGGACATGCCGTAGCCTTAAGTCGCAGTCAACTGCATCGAAAACTAAAAGCCATAACAGATCGATCCCCCAATGAGCTCATCCGAAACTTGCGTCTAGAAAGAGCCCGTGAGTTGCTTGAGAAAAAATCCGGAACAGCTTCAGAAGTAGCCTACCGGGTCGGCTTTAGTTCATTGTCTTATTTTTCTAAATGTTTTAAGGATCAGTACGGCTTAACACCATCTGAAGTGGAGAGCGACAATGGCGTTTGAGGTCCTTTGCGACATTTTTCACATCATTTGCGACAAGATTGAAAACTTAGTGGGTCCACGTGGTTGAACTTTGCTGTATACTTTAGTCAAGCAGCGATAATTCACTAGACTTCTTTACCAAGACCAAAAGTATGCAGACTCCCAATTAAATAATTAAATCATGTAATGCCATATGAAAAAGCCAATAAAGATTCTCGCAATCATCGTTTCTGTTCTTCTGGGAATCATTTTCCTCGTCTTCCTCTATGTCAATCTATCTGATATGCCGAAGCATGAAGTGAAGGACTTGCCTATAAAAGTGACTTATGATTCAACTTCGGTTTTTCAGGGAAAAAAGATTGTCGAGACGGTATGTTGGACTTGCCATCAAGGCGATGATGGCAGACTGAGCGGAACCATGTTTTCCCAACCAGAAAGTGCTTTTGGAGAAATATGGACCGCTAATATTACCAATCATGCCACCCAGGGAATTGGTCGCTATAGTGATGGTGAACTGGCCTATATGCTTCGTACCGGAATAAATCGTGATGGAAGGTTTATTGGTCCTTTTATGTTATTTCCGAATATGGCAGATCAGGATCTGGCAGCCATTATAGCTTATCTCCGATCGGATTCACCCGTTACCAAGGGAGTTGATGTCAAGAGACCAGCCCCCTCGTATTCCTTCCTGGCCAAGGCTCTATTCAAACTAGGTGCTATGAAACCACTGTCAGCACCTGAAGATGAGATTGTAGCTCCACCCGTCTCCGATGCTCAAAATTATGGCAAGTACCTCGCTACTGCAGTTTTTGCATGTTACGAATGTCATTCCAAAAGTTTTGAAACAAATAATGTTCTCCATCCGGAGCACTCGGAAGGGTATTTTGCCGGGGGCAACCCGGTAGAAGATCGCGATTTCAATTTAGTTTTCTCATCAAATCTAACCCCAAGCCGCACAAGTGGAATAGGATCGTGGAACAGAGACGATTTTGACAGGGCGATCAGAACGGGTATTAGTCCGAATCAAAAGCTTCTTAACAGCATTATGCCCAGATTCAGCCTGATGTCTGATGTAGAGGTTGATGCAATCTGGACCTATCTGCAGTCTTTGGAACCTGTAGACGTACCGGAAATGGTGGCATCAAAGTAAGATCTTCACCAGGAATAAAATTAGCCAAACCTGCTAGCTGTCATACAAAATGCGCATACCGATTCCGAGGGCCAGGCTGATAGTCATGCCAATGGCAAAGATCAATAGCGATATCCTCAGGTAACGATTGCGATGGGCAATCTCAGCTCCCAGGTAATAGATATCGGTCAACATCGCGTCATACATGCGCTGACCGTTATTCATGACTTCGTTCATTTCTTCCAGGTAGACCTTCAGTGGCTGGTGCCGAAAATTGCCAAAGTAGAGAAAACTACCATCTCCCTTTCGAATGCCATCCAAAGATGCAACTCCATGTGTCTTGTGGGGGTTGATGGCGGCAATGGCATAAAATAGGGAAACCAGACAAAAAAGTGACAAAATTCCATGCCGTAATAACATCGATGCTGATAAATCATCTGCCTGCACCATGATCACACCGATCGACAACGTGAGGACCAGAGAAATAACCGTGATGATCGTACGAGATTTGCGATCAATTGAAACCAGCAATGTATAGTGATTCTTGGAGAGAGATCGCATAAAGGACTGTATCCCCCGGTTATCTCTTTTCTGTAGTTTGCTTATTGCCTTAACTTTTGCCTCGATTGGTTGGTGCTTAACCTCTTCCATTTAATTGGTTCTGATTAAAAATTGTTATAAGAAACCTTGGTAACTGGGGTCAGTTTAGAATTCCTATAATGTGCGGCAAAATATTGATTGCGAAACCGAATTTAACACATCTGTTGGAATATATCACACAGTAGAGGGTCCTAACCAGGACACTTTTCTATTAAATGGACTTTCGGGACAGTGTCTCCAATGTCTTCCAGCATTGCAAAAGAGCCCGGGGCACATGAAAACATCCTTTCCACTTGCCTCCCTTGAGAGGTAAAAGAACCTCACCCCTCCGATTTAGGTACCCCCACCATTCACCATGTACGGGATCAGGAAAATTAGACCACGTGTATGTATGAACCACGTCAAACCAGTGGAGACAATCTCTATTTTCGGTCAGTAGATACCCTTTACTCAAAGCAACCAAGGCTTCGAGATGAACCCACCAGAGTTTTTGGTCCCACTCAAGTTGAACCGGTGGATGACCAGCACTGTCAAGGAAATAGAAGATTCCGCCGTACTTTTGATCCCATCCCTGATTGAGGATGCTGAGTGTTCTTGACGTTGCCGCATCAACTAAATGTCGATCGCCTAAATGGACTCCCAAATCCATTACAAACCACATCGCTTCGATTGCGTGACCCGGATTTAATAATCTGCCTTCAAAAGAATCTGAGAAATCACCGTCAGCCAATACATATTCATGAGTATAGCCAGTCACGGGATCATAAAACTCGCTCATTACTTCACTAATACACCGGGTAATATATCGATCCACTAATGCAGCTCCAAACAGATGGGTATTCTCGAGACATAAATTACACAAAATCATCGGTAGGGCAAAGTCCTTCAGCGGCCGGCTGGAAGCTAAACGCTTTTCATATTTCCCCTTTGGATTTTCTTTATGAAGTTCTATTATTGAAAAAGTTTCCCGGGCAATCTGCGCATGAGTCTGATCACCCGTTGCCTTGAATAATTGACCAAAGGCCAGACAGGCAAAACAGTCAGAGAAAATATTATATGGTTGCACCAGGGGATTTCCGTTGCGATCCACGCTAAAATACCAACGGCCGGATGAATCACGCCCATGTTGCAACAAGAAGTCCGCTCCATGAAGAGCAAAGTTCAGCCATTCTTCGAGGGCTTCCACCTGATTGTACATCAAAGCAAAAATGTACACTTGCCTGGCCTGCAACCAAATGAACTTGTCCGTGTCATAAACACGTCCATCAGATAGCAGGCTGGTAAAATAACCACCTGTAGCATCGCGTGAGTGGGTCAACCAAAAAGGCATTACATCGTCCAGGAGAGCGGTCTGGTAAAGCGTCTTATAGTAGTCAAAATCCACGCTTGGAAAGATACTCTAATTTAATTTGATTAGTAATTCAAAGGGCTCAATCTTAGGTCTGTTGCATTTGAGCAGGATACTGCAATACCAGCTGACCATTGCATGTGGTTTAAAAAAATATTATCTTAAAAAGCATGAGCCCAAGCGCTATGGTTTCATTCCAGAAAACGTATCTTAGGAATCACTTCATATTAGTAGTTTTCCTCACTTCTTGTTTCATGTCATGGCAAAGTATAGCCCAGTCAAGAGCCGATACTACTGTTTTTGAGGATAAGGATCCCATGAGAATTATGATTCGCACTTTTGACGTAAATGGTGCACTCAGAGAGGTTAATTTTGGTACTAGAATCGACACTCCGATGCTCCGTGAAGAAATATTTATGCAGGCACTAACTGCTCCAGATGTAAGAAGCAAATTTATAATGGATAGTACCGTAACATACGATGCGTCTGGCAGCTTGATAGATACCAATGCTCCTGCCAGTTTTAAATTGCTTGAGTTGGATTACGTTTTCAAACCAGGATATATTCGAAGTAAGCATATTAATGAACCCGATTTAAGTGCTCCCGATGTCATTTTTTTTAAAAGTGGGAGTATTTCGATAAAAAGGAAGATCGTACTGGAAGGATCGATTGATTCCACTTCAGACTTGGAAATTAAATTAAAATCTCATTTTCCCGATGATCACAAAATTAAATTATTCACTCACTCCGATAAAATCCAACATCCTGATTCCATTATACTCACGCCAGGAGGTCCTTCGTCAATTCCAGTCATTGTAAAATTTACGCCCATTATTGATAAAGAAATGCTGATTATTGAGAATGAGTATGGTGAAAAATCAGAAGTACTTATTGAGATCAATGGCCACGATCTCACCTCCAATGATTTTCATCCATCATTAAAGGAATCCAAGGTTGTCATTTTAGAAAATCGCAAAAAATTGGTCCTCAAATCCGATGGCATGGAGAAACTGATCCGGTTGACCAGAGAGGGAGAGGTCATTCAGCATGTCCCCTACGGCAAAAAACGAATGGAGGTGAACTTAAAAGGATTTAAATCGGGACTTTATGTTCTTGAAGCGATCGACCTGGGTAGGGATGAAGTTAAATATGCCAGGCTTGATTTGAAGCTGTAAAAAACTACTGTACGCTTACAGATGAAGTCTTTTCGAAAGCGTATGTAGTTGATAGGTTCTTGAATTGAAATGTTTACAGGCTGGGAGATGTTGGATTACCATCTATTTCTCTCCCGAAATTCATCCCGAATTTTCCCGATTTTGCATAAATACTTTTCCTCCTTTATTTTCAAAAAAATAAGATCTTGACTAGTTAGTTAGTCATCCATCACTATGACCACTTTACCAAGCACCGTCCTATTCATAATTTCTTCCAGTGCTTTGGGTGCCTCGGGCAAAGAATAAGTGGCATGTATATGGGGATGTAATTTTCCATTTTTAAACCAATCTATTAATTGGGATACTTGCTTAACATTTTCCTGAGGATGTTTCTGAGTAAACGCCCCCCAAAACACACCGACGATTTGGCAGCTTTTCAATAAAACCAGGTTTAAGGGAATTTTAGGAATATCTCCAGATGCAAATCCAACTACTAAATACCGGCCATTCCAAGCCATACTGCGGACTGCCGGTTCCGAAATCTTCTACTTCAATTGTAGAATCAAGACCCCATTTGCCAACAAACTGTTGCTTAATTGATTTATTTCCATAGTGTGAATTAAACCTAACTCGTTAAAAATCAAATCTATAAGATAGTAATTCAGGAATCGAGCTAAATTGCCGCCTGAATTGCCAAGGATTATTGAATTGAAGCTATTTCCCTAAATTAGGATTAAGTTCGAGTTCCCGGAAAGGGATAGGGAATTCATAATCTGCCTCCGTGTAAATTCTTACTGTAGCTTGCCAAATAACGGTATCGGGACCAGCCGCCTCATTTTCAAAAGGCAAGTACACCATTCCCGGTATTGGTCCTTGCATTACATCAATAGCCGTTTTCCAGCGCCTTATATCATAGAACCTTAAGCCTTCCATCGCTAGTTCAACCATACGCTCGTGGCGCACCTTATCTCTCATCGTCGCTTGGTCTAGCAAAGTTATCGGTGGTAAGTTTACACTTGGTCTCTGTCTTACGGCATTGATAGCGTCGACAACAGATGCATCAATCTCGTCTAATTCAATTTTTGCCTCTGCATACATTAAAAGCACGTCAGCGTATCGGATATTAATAAAATTGATGCCTCCGTTATTTACATTTGAAGCGTCAAGAGGATCTAAATATTTTTTTAGCATAAAACCCGTAGCGGTGGCAACATTGCTACCATTTACATAATCAGGAGAATTTCCACTTTGACCAGGTCTTGTGTCAAAAGGTATGTTAGTGCCTAGACGAAAATCGGAATAAGTGCCTGTGCCAAATACTGGCAGCCAAACGGTTGCCTGAAGTCTTGGGTCACGGTCTTTATAAGGATCATAATAATCCCAATCCGTATCGGCCGCAAAGATGCTCTTCCCGCTTATGGTCTCATAC
>JABDLW010000138.1 GCA_013001805.1 Saprospiraceae bacterium
CATCCTTATGCGTGATATGTTCGACATCCTGGGCAATGATGGGACCGGCATCAAGATCTTCAGTCACATAGTGGCTAGTGGCACCTATCACTTTAACCCCGCGCTCAAAAGCTTGGTGATAAGGCCTGGCACCAATGAAAGCCGGGAGAAAGGAATGGTGAATATTGATGATCTTGTTAGGATATCGGCTTACCATTTTAGGAGACAGTATTTGCATATATCTTGCCAGCACAATGAAATCTATTTCTTCTTCCTCCAAGCGGTTAAGTATAGCATCTTCCTGCATCAATTTGTTCTCCGGGTTGATTTCGTACTTTAGGTAGGGAATATCAAAGCGATCAGCGATGGGTTTAAGATTATCATGGTTGGAGATTATCAAAGGTATTTCGACTTTCCATTCCTTTGACATATATCGCTGAATTAAATCATAAAGGCAATGCGAAAGTTTTGATACAAAAACGGCCATGCGTTGAGGTCGATCGGTAATATGCAGCTGAAATTTCATATTAAATCTTGCTGCGATTTTTGTTTCAAAATCCCGGGCGATCTGCTTTTCCTCCTCCAATAAACCATTAATCTCCCATGCTACACGCATAAAGAATTGCTGTGACTCAGTATCAACATGTTGATCGAGATCGATGATGTTGGCCTGTCGACTGAAAAGATATTGGGTGACTGCCGCAACAAGTCCCTTTTGATCCGGACAATGCATTAATAGGATTGCTTGTGGTATTGCCATCAGGTAAATTTTCTATTAAGTCCGCAAATATAAAGTAAGTTGCGGCTCCTGGTAGATTACCATTGACAGACAGGCATGAAATGACTCTTAGACCTTTCTATTCCGGCTTAGATATAAATGCGATCCAATGACCTGATGAAGGTGGAATGAGGTTTAGAGTCCCATCAGCACCCCGGGCTCGTATGGGCTCTTGCCAGGTGCTTTGCATTACATCCAGCCATCTGATCAGAAAAGTACCTTCCATTCCGACTGCAAGTGAGATATCACCTCCATCGGGAAAATAGATCAGATATTGCTCACCGGTAATTGCCCGGCAGAAAGCTTCATTCGGAGCCCGGTTTTGCAAAAGATGATTTGCGGGAACTCCCTTAAAAAAATCCGATGCACCAACGATCATGCGCATGCTGCGGATCACGCTTTGCGCGCGTTCATTTAATCCCTGCCCCGATGGTGGCCGGTGAAATCTGGCACTGGCAGCACCTATAAAAACGTTTTTACAAAAAGACTCAATGGCGTTTCGTGTGGTCTGATGAGGACCTCCATCATTTCCATAGATCTTTACATTGTTAACCGGTCTGAGAAGTAACATTTTTGTCAGATATTCAAACTGGCGTAGGCCATTTATCCAATGATCATCTCCATCCTGATGATTATTTTGCGATATGTCTACGAAAGAAAAAATATCCGGATTGTCAAAGGTTTCGAAATGCATTGGGTGTGCCAAATTATGTGGATCCCACATTTCTGTTGTTTGCACTTTTCTATTCTTCAGGCTCGCTGCCTTTTGAATATATCTCGACCAGAATTTTCCCCAGTCAGAAGACACTGATGTTTCATTATCCATGCAATACAGCACATGGTCAAATTCCAAACTATAGGAAAGCAATTTGTCAACAAACAACTTTTGATACCATAATACCGGACCAAGATTCATTTGCTCTGGCACCGAGCGGAAAAAATTATTCTCGGTAAAAACCGGATGCGACTCTACCACGGAATCGAGCTTACTACGTCGCAAATTGTAGTTAATATTATTATTAGGATTAAAGGGATTCACCAGCCAGTTCTCACGGTAAAAGTCAAAGGTGGCCCAAAGCTCCAACTGGACAATGATATTTCTTGCCCCGGTCTCTCTTAGAAATCTTTCAAACCTATCCCAATATTGTGGGTTAAATTGATTCAGATCATACTTGCCATCAGGCAACATGTGAAATGGCCACTCATTTCCCGGATCCCGGCTCGACATCGTATTTCTAACATAATTACCTCCTACTGATGCCAGTAAATCTAATTGCTGGGTCAATGAATCGATTTGAAAAAGATTGTCCTCCACTGAACCTCCCAGCAACAGCATATCAACGCCCTGATAACTCCAATACTGGGGATAACGTGCACTGGGTTGAATCTGAGCCCGGGTGGTAGCTAATATTGCCACAGATAATAATAGCACCAAACAAATACGGTTGAGTTTCATAATATTTCGGTCGATATCTCTCATGTTTCAAGAAAGACGATAAAGTTCCATAATGCCCTGGAGAATTTTTTCAAAGTCGATTTTCAGATCAATCAGCTCACCTGTTTGCAAGTCAAAAACCCAACCGTGGACTTGAATACCTCGCGAATTATATGCCTTCTGCACATCGGCTGTCTTAATTACATTAATGCACTGCTCCTGAACATTTAATTCCACTAGTCTTTTATATTTCTCCCCTTCTACCTCCATACCCTGTAATTCCTCCCGGTGAATCCTGTAGACATCGCGTATATTCCGGAGCCAGGGATTGAGTAATCCCAAATCTGCTGATTGCATGGCCGCTTTTACTCCTCCACAACCATAATGCCCACAGACAACGATGTGACCAACCTGTAAATGCACCACTGCATAATTAATCACCGACATAACATTGAGATCCGTATTAGGAACCATATTGGCAATATTGCGATGTACAAAAGCTTCACCCGGTTGTATGCCCATCAGGTCTTCGGCTGTAACCCGGCTATCGGAACAGCCAATGTATAAGATGTCCGGATTCTGCCCTTTCGCCAGATTCATAAAGTAGTCTTTATCCAGCTTAAGTTTTTCCTGGATCCAGTCACGATTATTTTCAAATATCTGTTTAAGCTCCATTTTTCACCATTTGATGGTTCTTGAGAAATTACTGCTCATTGCCACAGTAATATAATAAAATTGTTACTGATGGTTCTGGTGTTGACTTGCATGCTATTTGCTATTTCAGAGCTCACTATCATAAATATCTACACACCAAAAGCAGTCCTTTGCATTAGCTTTTTATAAAAGCAGAAGCGTTATGAACGGGTTGTGTTCCTTCACCTGATAAAATTTCGGGCTCTTTCAGTCTACAGCCTTATGCGGTATGTCCCAGATCCTGGTACTCAATCCCAATTAATACAAAGTTCCGGATATAGAAAGGTCGCGACTACAGGTAATCGCGACACAATAAAGTACAAAAGTATTTGGAATCAGAGGGTTACTTCATTACGGTTTGTCTACATATCATGTTGTTCATCGTAATCTTTCGGCGACGATCAGTGGAAATCCTTCCCGGGGTAACCAACATACCTACCATTCTCTGCAATTAAGATCTGAGAAAAAATGATGTAAAAACTAATGTTTTTCCGAATGACCTATTTTAATTGACGACTGACACTTTTACTTTCCGAAGGCCGATTGATGTGAAGTGAGAGCCCACATAATTCAGACCACTGATAAGAGGTGACCGGATGAATTATAATTTGGTATACAGATCTCTTCTATGGCTAAATTACAGACAGTAAAAAGTGGTTTTTAAATCCACGATTACATGGTATTAAAAGCACTCAACAGATCATCCCGATTGGATCGGCTGACGGGAATTTTATGTTTCCCAATATAAACATAGCCCTCGGCAATTCGGTCGACGTTGCGGGTATTAATAATATACGACCGGTGTACCCGAAGTAAGTACGGTACTTGAATGCGCGATTCGATCTTTTTTAAGGTTTGCGATAATGTGAATGTTCTATCCCTGGTCACAACTTTTGTGTAAGCACGATCCGCCTCAATAAACAGTATCTGGTCATACATCACCTTTTCGAGATATGTATGCGTCTTTATGAATACGCGGTCAGCTAAATACTTTGCGGCAAATTCTTCACCTTTTTCACTAACTTCTTCCTGAAACCCCAGGGCCAATTCGATTGAGTGAAGTACATCCTTTATCCGAAAAGGTTTGGATAAAAAAGCATGAGGAAAGGTGAGTTTAGCCCGCTCAAAAGTTGCCGGGTCAGTATTGGCGGTTAAAAACAAAACAGGTATATCGTAGCTTTTATTGATTTCCTCAGCTGTCTCAATTCCATCCATCGATCCGTACAATCTGACATCCAAAAGGATAATATCCGGTTGGTCCTTCTTGAGCCCTTCGAGGGCATCTTCCCCTGACTCAAAAATGCCTGTAACTTTTATATTTGTTTTCTCCAACTGGTTCTTGAGATCAGCCGCCACCAGGGGTTCATCTTCTACAATTATGACTTTAATTTCATCCATTAGTCATCCTTTTTATAACGTGTAAATTTTATCCTTGTGCTATAGCCATGGCTCAGATCGATCTTAATCTCTCCCTTTAATTTTTTACTTAATGTCTCAATTAGCCGGGATCCAAAAGAAGTGCTAATCGCTTCCGAAGATGAATGCAGCAAAACTTGGCCATCGTCGGCCACGATCAGGAACAATTCCGTGCCTTCTTCAAATAAATCGATAGTTAGTGTGCCTTCAGACCTGTCGGTAAAGGCATACTTCACTGCATTGGTTACTAGTTCATTTATTATGAGACCGAGAGGAATGGCAAAGTCGACGTCCATCGACTCATATTTGACCCTGTCCTCAATGCGTATGACTTTGAACGTGCCCGAAAAAGCGTCTTCCAAATAACGGCACAAGTTGCCAATATAATCTTTCAAATCAACCGAAGTAATATCGGAGCCACTATACAATCGTTGATGGATCATACTCATGGACTCTACCCGGTTCTTGCCTTCAGTCAATGCATCAATCGCATTGGCATCGACAAGATGATCCGTTTGTAAACTTAATAGACTGGATAATATTTGCAGATTATTTTTAACACGGTGATGGATTTCTTTGAGCAGAATAACATTCTCCCGGTTTTTTGCCTTTAATTGATTGTTCAGTCGTAGGAATACGAAAACGGCTATCAGACTCAAAGCCAGAAGTGCGGAGCCCAAAATCATGGATAAACTTTGTAGTCGCACTTTTTCGTTTAGACTGGCAATAGCTTGTTCTTTTTTCTCCGTATCATATTTTACGGAAAGTTCATTGGTCAATTTATCCAGAGCCTGTGCATGTTCCATTCCTTTGATGGAATCCAAAATCACATGATACAAATAAGCGGAATCAAACATCCCCAAACCGGCATAAGCTTCGCTTAGATGCATTACATTTTCGGCTTGTTGTTGTATCTGCCCGGATTCTTTCTGAATTTCCAGAGACTGTAATTTATAGTTGATGACTCGTTTATAATCTTTTTTCAAAAGGTAGACATGACCTAAGTTAGCTGAAGATGCCCTGACGCCAATGCGGTAATCTGCCGAATCACATATTCGTAGTACTTCGGAATAATCCGCAATGGCGTCGTCGTACCGATTAAGATATTTAAATACGTTTCCCCGTGAATTAATGACCGCTGCCAATTGCAAAGGAGTAGCATCTAATTGCCGCTTCACTTCGATCGCTTTTTCTATGTAAAATAAAGCAAGGTCATAATCGGGAATTTCAAGATAACTTTCCGATAATATTTTATACACGGCAGCCAGTTCGTTTGAAGCACCTAGATCCTCGATCAATTTCAGAGCTTTGTTGGCGTATTCGATACTTTCGGAAAATCGTTGATAGTACCAATATATATCTGCGACATCGATTAGGCTCAATGCCAGCCCCCTGATATCATTTAACTCCTCCTTTAACTCGATCCCTTGGAAGACATGGGTCAATGCTTTCGCATATTGGGCACTGCGCAGATAGTACTTAGTTAGCGCATCTTCGACATTTGCCAATCCTGGTTTATCCCGACTGGACTCAAATAGACTTTGGGCCTGGGTCACTTTTGCCAAACCTCTATCGGCCAGATTCTCCTCTAACAAGATTTCTCCCTCCAAGAGCTGTAATTGCGCGAGATAGTGCCTGGAAGAGGTCCCTTCTACGAGACCGCGAAGGCGGTCTAATGTTTTTCTGGCCTCAATTGTCGTGGTCTCCTTCTGCTGCCTGGTCACATCGATCAGACTATCCCAGTGTAGATTAACTTCGGAGGATTCGCTGGAGGAAGGGATCTGCGAATAGACTTCCTGGAGCCCGGACAAGATAAAAGCACCAAACGATAAAATCAGGAGATATTTATACTGCAAATGTAAGGATTAACGTCCTGGGATGAAGATAGATAAAATCAGGAAATAGGCACCCTACCAAAAATAATGGTCATTCAATTATAAAATCTTACCATCCGGAAGTTAAGACTAGTTCATTACCTCTGAGTCCCTTAGATTGCGGGGGATGGAGGTCAAAAAACATACAGTTATTGTCGCAGAGGATGATCCCATTATTGCCTGGCAGATCAAAAAACTGCTAATCCCATGGTCAAATCTGGAGCAATTATATTTTGATAACGCTGAAGCGGCTACTATCCAGCTCAACCTACAGTGCCCCAATTTGATCATAACAAACCTCAAGCTGGCACACGGCTGGATCAACCCTGACTTCCTGCAGGTGCTTAGACAATGCGATTGTCAGGTGATTATCATGACCGGTCTTTGCGACATAAGATTACAGCCGGATTTATCGGTCCTGGTTTCACCAAATTTCTTATACAAACCCTTTAACTCTGTACAATTTCGGGAATGCATTGCCAGCCTACTCGTTTGATCAGATCATTTCTGCCATGTAATGACTTATTCCTTGTAGTGCCACTGCCTAAACAGCTCTACTCCAGCTGCACAGTTCTGTCGTCTCCAGTTAAGGCAATTGGCAGGAATCTGGGAACGGTTGGGTTACTTGTGGCTACAATAACAATTGACTTTTGACGCAAATGACAACCTGCAAAGCCCTGGTCATTTAAGGATCACAAGGTTGAATATCCACGGTAAAAATCGCACCAGCGCGAACTTCAAAAAGTGCATTCAAATCAATGTTTGAACCCGATTTAAATAATACGTTACCACTACCCGGTAAGATGACTTCTCCACTCGTTTCTACCTGCTGGATAGCATGGTAGGTGCCTTGGGGCAGATATTGATCGTCAAGGGCAATCATATTTTCTGCGCAGGGAAGCGGCGGCTCAGGAAATGAACTGACGCAAATATCAAATGTGGTGTTTTCCTGGGAAAGTGAACTTGAGTAGACGCGGATAAAATAAGTAGAATCCACCATCGTACTTAGTCCCTCGTTCATGGCATCATCCTGACAACTTACCAAAGTGAGAGCAGAGCAATTGCCTTTCCAAACAGACCAGTAAAGAGCTGAGGTCCCACCCTGGATATTGCTTAGAGTCACTTCATGTACACTGGAGGTTGCGGTAAAGGCAAACCAGACATCATCACTTTCTTGGCCGGAACAGAGATTGTCCTGATTTTGTGAGGCAGTAGCACCGGCCAGGCTGCCGGATGTAGTCAAGTTGCAGTTTGCATCACTATTTACTGACAGCACCACGGCACCAGCACACTCATCATTTGGAGGAGCGGGCATCCCATAGACACAGATATTGAAGGTCCAGTCATCTGGCACCTGATCGGAAAAATGATACACTCGTATATAGTAAGTGTTTGACGGTGTCAACTGACTTGCTTGATAAGTTTCCGTACCACCTGGGCCATTATTATTGGTACACGACCCGCCAATGGCCATGCCGCATGCAGAAAAAAGTTCAAGAACCGGATCGTAGTCGTTATTTCCTGTCACGGCAACTGTAGCGCTACTGCCGGTAGCAACAAACTTATACCAAACGTCATCGTCAGCTGTTCCTACACAAGCGGTAAGGGACTTGCTGGCTAATTGAGAGGTACCGGCTGTACTCGTGCATGCCGTTGTTTGAGTGATGGCAATGGCTGTAGCACATTCATCATTTGGTGCCGGCGATGGTAGCGCTGCCATATTGTATCCCGTGCTGACAAAAATATTGCGCATACTGACCAAATCGTTATAATTATATCCCATATTGATAGCGGCCTGAAATACAACGTTAGCCGCATCATTTTGATTAGAAGTGGACCCCGTCATACCAATACCATTCCAAAAAGCTTTGTCCGCTTTGGTCTTGCCAATGGCGTCCCAAACTTTCATCATGGCTGTGGACCAAATTTGACCATCGGTGTGCACTTGATTAACTAGTCCTCCCGGGTATGCAGCACCATAATTCACCACTCTACCTCCCCAAAATTCATTGTGGCCATCCCAGGTAAAAACCCAATTGTACTCAGCATCTGAACTATCCCAGTGTCCGAGAGATCGATTGTAGGAGACCGCCCAATAATCGCCACATCCTTCACTGAGGCCTTCCACCTGAGATAGGGATCCCCCGGTTACCCAATCGTGCAATCCATGTCCCAGCTCATGATGCACGATATCAGAATCTTCGCCATCATCAACCCCACCTTCGCCAAATGCGAGTTTACCAGAGCTTATAATATAGTGCGAATTATCTGCGCCGCTCAGGCCATGCGGATCAAACTTAACTCCACCGGAATATTGGTAGGGCATAATGCCCAAATCCAGAGTCTCATTGATGTAGCGCATAGATGCATCGAGATGGTAGTAAACATTTACGGCTTCAAAAGCATCGCTCTGCCTGGTGAAGTTAAAGGCTGAAGATGCTTGGGAAAAGGATCCTTTATTCGGAAATTCAAACTCGTCAATCGCCGCGTAGGGGCCCACCAATGTATATGTTGAGCCCACCAGTGTGAGGTCCTTTAAGATCACGGTGGAACGGGCAGCATTGAGTTCGCTGGTGGCGGCATCGTTGCCATCGACATAACCACCGCCATAGCTGGTCCTGGCTGTACTGAGCGGATCCGGGTCAAAGACATAGCCGGTACCATTAATCAACATGGGCGGCTTTACAAATTCCTGATCTTTCGGAGTATCTCCATGATCGTGATGATAACAGGCCCGGTCTTCTACCGTCAGCAACCGGCCACTAACTGCTCCAACCAAGGCCTCCCAGTGCCCCATGGGGTCATTAGTGGTGAGATTGACTTTATGGTACATTTGCTCACTTTTCAAATAGTCCAACAAAACCAGCTCAGTTTTGAGGTCAGTTACCTCACCCTTTACATCGAGATAATTAAAAACTACCTCCTGCGCCTCTACTGCAGACAATTGAGGTATATCCAGATTGGGCTTAATCTGGTGCTGATAGCTGCTGGAAACAAACGTGACGAATTGGTCCGGGCTGATCGTGATCGCGAGCTCTGCCCGATATACGGGAATATTCTGCCGAAATTGCCTCAATCTGACGGTGGTACCAGCTTGACTCTCTCGCACCATACTTACATGAAGTTCAGCCAGATTTTGTTGGTCAATACCAAGTTGAGCGGCCGCGGTCATCAAATATTGCCTGGCCATGGCCTCAGGAGTTGGAGCATCAACTTTCACCCTCTGATTGTACATGGCAACGGGATAGCCGCTTGCTGTGTTAATCCGCATATTGCTCTGAATCTGAAAAGATTCAGAACGGATTAACTTCCGCTCAAGATGGCTGGATGAAGAAGGTTTTTGGGCTTTTGCTGAGTTATTAAGCACACATAAAAGTGACAGCAAAATCAGCAGAACTTCAACTCGGCGGGTCATGGTTTGTTCGTAAAGATGTTGGCGGCCGCTAATATCGGATAAATTTAGCAGAAACAAGTCCATCACCTGTCCTCCTTAAAACAAGTCGTTGCTATGAAAATAACCCACCTTGCACCGACTACGGCAGTATCGGTATTTTATTTGCAATGGATGGAGAGCTAGACTTTGTAATAGCAAACTTTGATGCATGGACCAGGTTATCCAGTCCCCTGAGATCTGACCCACCTGTTTCGCAAATTATGGCAGTACACAAATTATGCTAAACCTCCCAGCCTTCACGATAGGTCCGGCCTACAAATTGATTGGCCTCTTCCAAATTAGTAATGCGAATATTATTTCCGTCCCACAACAATTTCTTCCGGCCAAAGAACTCTCTGTTCCCCTTGCTATTTTCTTTTTGAAGCATATAACTTCGAATAGCTAAATTTCCCATTAGAACTGTTTCGGTCATGGGCCCGGCATAATCAAAGGAAGAAGTCAACGCTTTGTGTTCCGGACTGTTAAATCCCGCCTTACACGCATCGACCCATTTACGGTGATGACCATATTCCGGTTCCTTATCATCTTCTACTTCGGGTCCAAATTCTGTTGTTCCATCATTTAGGTAGAGTTTGGGCATCAATGGAGAACTGTCATTGATATTTGTCGAAATAATGCCTTTTTCCCCAATAATTAATACACCATTTTGGCTTCCCTCTCCCCCTATGTCATGATCTGCCGGTATAATTTCCGGATGCGCTGGCCGGATGCCACCATCACTCCAGGTCATTTCAACTGGTGATTTACTTTTTTCTGTCGCATCAAAATGCAACGTAATGAATGAAGATGGCGGACAGCCTTTGGGATGATAATCGGGTGTCCATTTTTGCGAATAAATCGCACTCACACTACACTCGGCATCTGTCGGGTATTTTAAACCCAACGTACGAAATGGTATGTCGATTAAATGACAGCCGACGTCACCTAAAGCACCAGTGCCATAATCCCACCAGCCACGCCAACTAAAAGGATGTAAGCCCGGTGTATATGCTATTGCATCTGCCGGACCAAGCCAAAGGTCCCAGTGTAAATCATCAGGTTTTTGACTGGGATCGGGATCAGGCATGGCGAATCCCTGAGGCCAAACCGGTCGGTTTGTCCATACCTGTACCTTGGAAATCTCACCCAGGGCATCGGAATCAATCCAGTTCTGTACCATACCAAGCAGCGGATTGGAGCCACCCTGATTACCCATTTGGGTCACAATTTGATTTTTTCTGGCCAGTTCAGTCAAGATCCTCGCCTCGCGAATATTATGGGTCATCGGTTTTTGTACATACACATGTATTCCTCTCTCCATGGCAAAAACAGCAGCAGGTGCATGGATGTGGTCTGGAGTAGAAATAGTGACCGCATCAATGTCAGGCTCGTTATCCAGCATAATCCGATAGTCATGATATGTTTTGGCCTGGGGAAAAGCCTCCAATGAGCTCTTGGCAGATCCGGTGAAGTCAACGTCGCAAAGTGCTGCCACTCGCTCGCGACCGTTGACTGCTGCATTTCGAATATCACTCCTACCCTTTCCCCCTGCCCCGATGGCAGCCAGGTTTAGCTGATCGCTGGGAGCGGTAAATCCTTTTCCTCCCAGCACATGTCTCGGAACAATAAAAAATGAAGTGGCCACTGTACCTGTCCTCAAAAAATCCCTTCTTGATCTGATTCCCAATGCAGATTTATCCTCTTTTTCCATGATTATTTTTACTTTAATTAATTGAAGGGGTAAAATACAATACAAAAATATAGAATCACCATTAATATTAATTTTTCAGAAGAGGCTTGCATACGATCCAGTCAAAAAATAAAAATTAACCTGGATAAGCCTTGCTTATGGAATAAATCGCTCCGACCGACATCAATATTTATTTTTTCTCCGTTCCTTCTGTATCCTTTTATAAAGCTTGCCCTGTTGCCTTCCCTTTTCACGTATTTCTCTTGCATTGGCGGAAAATCGAGCTGTTTCCCGCTGCAGTTTCTGAAAATTGTGATAAGTTGATTCTGAAATTTCCCCCTGTTCAATTGCGAGTAATACGGCACACCCGGTCTCGCTGGTATGAGAACAATCACTGAATTTACATTTACTGGCAAAATCCAGAATCTTTTCATAAGTGACCTGAATACCTGTCTGATCATCCGTGACTCCAACTTCCCTCATTCCCGGTGTATCAATTACATAACTACCGCCTGCCAGGGGTACAAGCTCGCGATGGCTGGTAGTATGTCTCCCTTTATCAGTAGCGCTGCTAATGGCAGCAGTCTTTAATATTGCACTACCCTTGAGATGATTAATTATGGTAGATTTTCCCACTCCCGACGAACCCAGAAAGCAATAGGTATACCCGGGTTGTATCAGCTGTCGAATCTGGTCCAGACCCTCCCCGGTTACATTACTTACTGCAACGATTGAGATGCTTTGAATTCTACTTGAGATATGCTGATATAACGATGCCAATTCAACCTGGTCAATGAGATCAATCTTCGTCAGGATAACTATCGGATCAATGCGAGCAGAATGGCATATCGTCAAGTACCTCTCTAACCTGGCTAAATTAAAATCATGCCCGACCGCCTGCACAATAAATGCGTAATCAATATTGGTGGCGATGATTTGTGACTGTCCGAATTTTGCTACAGCCTTACGTTTTAAGGTGGAATACCTGGGTAACACTTGATGAATAATGGCAAAATCGTCATCCATAACGGAAATGCCAACCCAGTCACCTACAGCCGGAAAATCCTCCCGTGCTTGTGCAGCAAAGCGTAATTGTCCGGTAATTTCAGATTGCAGCACCAATTCAGCATGAGCAACCAGGTAGCGTTCTCGATGTTCGGCAACCACCCTGGCCATTTCCAGCCCGTCACGAAGTTGTTCAATTAACACTTTTTCGCGATCTACTTGCAGCAAATTCTTACTTAATGCTTCTTTTTCCATTTTTTTAAATCAGAAATGGCTAATCCTTAGCGCTACCTTAGCCTAATTAGGTTAATTCGGGAAAATCAGTGAGTTCAGTTTTTCCTACGCCTTTTATCTCTGTAAGTAAGTTATCACGCCATACTCGGGGCTTGCCATTACTTCTATTGGATAATTGTCCAGATACATTTTCGAATTTTCCATCGATGCCTGGGCTAGAAAAATCGCTTCAGCGGGAGTCGGATTGTTTTTAATATGCCTGGCAATCTCTTTAACATACCGATCGGCATCACCTGCTATAAAATAAGGCCAGCAATGGCTGCAATCAATTTCGATCACCTCAACCCTTTTCCCCTTGTTTTTCGCCACTGCCTCAATTAGATTTCTGCTCATGGCTAAAGTAGATTTGGCAGTATAGGCCAGACCAATTTGCTCATAGCGATCGACCAGGTACTCAACCACTGGTCGATCAATTCTTTCGATGCCGGAAAATTGATCACATGCCTCCCCATATGACGAGCATGTACAAACAATCGTTCCGTTTGTTGCAGCCATTATTTGATCCGCTTCCAACTTAAATGCCTCGGTGTCTGCATGACCATTTTCGATAGCATACTTTAATAGCTCTTCATTCACGTAATGTTGCACTTTCGTACCGGGAGCATGCTTTTGTACCAAATCTTCGAATCGCTGAATATTTGCCTTAGCTGTGTGCAGAAATGTAATCATAGCAGTTTAACATCTTTTATGATGGAGGGGAAGATAAATTTAGTGATTTCCATCTAAAAGGGATCATTTAGGATATCAGAATTTTGATCGTCCAGCTGATAACCCTACCTCAATCGAGGGCATTACTGTGATGAAACATGGCAAATCTTTTATGTTAAGAAGAAGATCTGCAGATTTAATTTTCCAGTTCCTGCAGCGTTTTCCTGAACTCAGAAGGTGTCTTACCCATTGTCGTTTTAAAATGATGGTTAAAATTTGCAATGTTGTTATATCCACTCTCATAGCAAATCTCAGAAATCCTCTTATCTGATTCCAACAACATGCGGGACGCAAGACCTATACGAACCTTCTTTACATACTCCATAAAAGTAATATTGGTCTTACTGCGAAAATACCGGCAAAACGATCCGGGAGCCATGTGTAAAAGAGCCGCAGCTTCTTCCTGTTTCACTCCACTTTGTATGTTTTGCAGGACGTATTGATATACCAGATTAATTCGGTCCAGGTCTTTTTTGAAGGATTCAGAATAGGGTGTCACTGAAAGAAATTCTTTTTCCTCAATATCCAGCAATACACAAAATATTTCCAATAAAGTTATATAACTGGGCAAGCCGGTAAGCTTGCATAATTTTTCCATTTTCTGTCGTACCCGGGCCACCTTCTCCCCCTGAAAAAAAATGCCCTTTGCACTTTCCTTAAGCAACTCCTCTACACAGTGTAGTTCGGGTATGTTAAAAAAGTCAGAACTAATGATATTTTCATAAAAATGCACAACGATACAGGAGGGTGTTTTACCTTCTTCACAGTACAATATATCCCAACAATGCGGAAGGTCTGGACCCATCAAAACCAGATCTCCTTCCTCAAAAGGTGCAATATGACTTCCCACGAGTCTTTTACCCGCCCCACATGTGATCAGATTCAACTCGAAATTCTTATGTGAATGAATCTTAGTGGAGTGATGATTCAGGATCATATTACGGGTGATAAAAGAGTGTTTATCGGGAACATGAATCTTCTCAAATACCAACTCCATGGCTACAAAGTTTAAGGTTTCATAAGATCACCACCTAAACTTAGGTTAAAAAAACATAGCAATTTTAAAAAAATCAATAATG
>JABDLW010000160.1 GCA_013001805.1 Saprospiraceae bacterium
GGATGCACATGGATTACCAGCCTATCAGACTATTCTGCATAATAGCTTAGAGTGGGCTAAAAAAGATATAAATCGTCCGGAGATGTAATCGAATGCAGGGTCAAGAATGCTCAAAAAGCTATCTGGCATAGTCAGGATGAACAAATGCGACGACCTAGTAAATGTCATTTGGGCAGATATAAAATTGTGGTTGCCAATTCACTGCGAAGATAATCACCAACCATTTTAGAAATATCTTCACGTTGAATCTTGCGATAGTTCTCAGGCTCTGTGTTGATGGGATCTACATCACCAATTAATTCGAAGTAAGCAAGATTCATAGCTTTACTTAAAGTGCTTATTTCGGAAAAAACCACAGAGGATTCTAGTCCATTTTTAAGTTTTTGCATCACCCGTTCTTCAATATTATCTTGCACCAATTGATCGATAATTTTCGAAATTTCAGAACGGGCCGTAGCAAAAGTTACTCCTTCTGACAGCTTACCTTCGATGATAAACAACCCGGTATCATGCGTGCCCGTGATATAGGCATCAGCATAAGATAGGACTTGCGTCTCCTTGATCAGTGATTTATAAAATAAAGACGACCGACCCATGGAAAGAAGATCTGAAACTAAATCCAATTTGTAATAATCAGCTGAAATGCGACTCGGCATGGGGTAGGCTACAAAAAATGCCGGTACGGGAACATCTCCACTAACTGTTAACTCTTTAGCTGTATATTCTTTTTGGTCAAAAATAAAGTCTGGTACGTTGGTTTGGTTAGGGGGAGCGTCAGAAAAGTATTGCTCAACTAAGGTTTTGGTTTTTTCCAAATCGAAATTCCCGGCGATCGACAAGATGCAATTACTTACATTATAATAGTCCTTATAAAACTGATGTATATCTTCCAGTGTGATGGATGCAATTTCCGATTCGGTCAAGCCAATGGTTGGCCATTGATAGGGATGAAATTCGTAAATACTTGGTAGCAAATGATGCCAAATGTCACCGTAGGGAACGTTAAAACAAGATTCATGCAGTTCTTCGATCACCACTTTTTGCTGAGTTCGGAATTCCTTTTTATTAACGCGAAGATGCTTTAACCGATCTGCTTCCAACCACAAAAGGGTCTCCAGGTTTTGATAAGGACCGTAACTATAGTAGTTGGCGTAATCACTATTGGTAAATGCGTTATTCTCCGCGCCTGCCATCTGGATAGGCTCATCAAAATCCGGAACAGCCCTCGTACCCGAAAACATGAGATGTTCAAAGAGATGTGCTAATCCTGATTTTTTCCGTGGATCAAACTTTGAACCCGCCTTAAATAGCAGATTAACAGCTACCAAGGGAGTCAGGCCGTCCTGGTGCAATAAGACTTTCAGCCCATTGGATAATTCAAATCGTTCGTACTTGACCATATTTCTAAATCGTAAAGCTAAGGTAACTTTTGATCAGTTCCCGTTCTGCCTTTGGCACCGAGGTATTGGGTTATCGCTAAAATGAAATGCATTTACTCTCTCTCGACGATTATAAACCTTTCTTGCAGGATGGTTATAGCCTGTTCCAGTACATCAGCCTTCAACAAGATGAAGTCGGTATCAAATGTAGAAATGGCAAAAATACTAATATTGCCATTTGCCAAAGGACCGATGACCGAGACCAAAATACCGGTTTGTGAAAAAGCCAGGGGCCCCTCTAGCGCGAGGGCACGCCAACCACCTTCACTTGTGACGCCGGATGGTACGTTCTTCTCAAGACAAGTAATCGAAAGTTCGTGCTCTGTTTTGGTAATGCTATAAAAAGGTTGGTTTTCTTGTATTGCCCAATCTGGTATTTCGTGGTTTTGATCCAATTTACAGACGGCAAATTTCTCAGAATATAGAAATAGCTTTTGAATGCCCTGCATAGATTCGTTTTTTTTGAAATAAAAAGGTACACTTGAGTTAGTTACTAAGCTAATTTCCAAATAGCCTCATTTTTGATCAAACAATAAATAATTCACTGGCTATATGGTCTGCAAATAATTTACCAGCCGTAGTCAAGGTGAATACGCCATCTTTTTCCACAAGCCACCCTTGATTTTTAAAGGGTATTAGTTGATTTAAGAAGTGGCTTTCATAATGACTTCCGAAGACAACCAGGTCTTTACCATTGCAACCCCACTTAGTGCGTAAACCCGTCATAACATATTCATTATATCGCTGGTCTGGCGTGAGAACTTCAGTGGTCAACGGCAGGCTGCTTTCTTCGATTTCCCGGAGATACCGGGCATTATTTGCCACATTCCAACTGCGTGATTTGCCGTCAAAGGAATGAGCTGATGGTCCCAGCCCCAGATAAGGCTTTTGACGCCAATAATTAACGTTATGCCTGGCCACATACATTGGTTTACTGAAGTTCGAAATCTCATAATGATCATATCCATACTTGGCTGCAAATTCAATAAGTGCGAGGAAATGCCTCTCCACGATTTCATCCTGCACGGGTGCGACCTTCTTCTTTTGAATGAGATGTGAGAGCAGGGTTTGGGGCTCAATTGTAAGCGAATAGCAGGACCAGTGAGGCACTCCCAGCGCTACCAGGCTACCCAGATTGTTGCGCCAGTCATTCATACTCAAGCCTGGAATTCCATAAATCAGATCCACGCTGAGGTTTTCAAAGCCAAATTTGAGGCTATTTTCTATACTGGCCAGAGCTTGACTCGCATTATGGGCCCGATGCATAAAAGACAAGTCCTGATCCCTAAAAGACTGGACGCCAATACTCAGGCGATTTACCGGTGAAGCAGCAAGCATACGGAGTTTGTCATTGTCCAAATCATCCGGATTAGCCTCAAGAGTGATTTCTGCTGTCCGGACCACCGTAAAAACTTGACTGATTGCAGAAATGATCTTGTTGAGTTGACCTTCATTTAGTAACGAAGGTGTTCCACCTCCGAGATAAATAGATTCAATATGATGCCCGTTTAAGTAATCATTTCGCAGAGTCAACTCTTTTAATAAGGCATCAACGAGTCGATCAATGCCATTGAGATTCGTAGAAAAATGAAAATTGCAATAGCTGCAAGCCTGCTTACAGAAAGGCACATGTACATAAAGCCCAGCCATTTTTCGTTGTAGTTGCATCGATTGTTGCTCAAATATACTATTCGACTTGGCATACTATAGGTTGTTACTCCTCTCATTACTGGTCTGTGTAACTACTGATCCGGCAAAGGGTCAGAACATGCTCAGTACCTGGCATGCGGAGATAGATCCTCCCCTGGAGTGGCCCGATTCCGTAGAATTGCTTACGCTTGAGGATACCTGTGCTTCCATTCTCAAAGAACTGCATAATCGAGCCTACTTGGAAGCATCCATTGACAGTATTTCAACATCGACGGATGCGGTGCATTTGTTTATGCATATAGGCAGAAGATATAGATGGAGTTTCCTGGATCTATCCGATGTGCCGGGAGTGCTACGGGACCAAATACAGATTAAAGTGAATCCCGACAGGCCCTATGATCACCGGGAGATAGTAGGGCTATTTGACCGGCTTTTGCAGAAAGCAGAAAATAGTGGCTACCCCTTTGCTGCTATTCGCCTGGATAGCGTAGGAATCAGGGATGGGATGATCAAAGCGAAAGTTAATGTAAATCTAAATCAGCGCATCACTATAGAGCGCATAAGGGTGGATGGAGATTTGAAATTATCCCCGCGATACCTTCGTCATTTGTTAAACCTGTCCGAAGGTGATGCTTTTAGTCGCGAAGGGATTATCAGAGCAAAACAGAGGCTGGAATCAACGGTATTTATCAAGGTAAATAAGGATCCAATAGTTGAGTTCCTGGGAGAGGGGGCTTCTATCAGACTTTATACAGATAAAAAGAATGCCAATCGCTTTGACATATTGTTGGGTCTTCTGCCAACCAATGAAGACGAGAGTAGACGATTTCGTCTCACTGGAAATGTCGAGATCGATATGGCCAATCAATTTGGAGGGGGTGAAAAACTTCATGTAAACTTCGAAAGTCTCCGTCCTGGTACACAAAACCTATCGCTTGCCCTTAACTATCCCTTTATTTTTGGCTGGTCATTTGGAGCGGATATGAAATTTGACCTATACAAAAGGGATTCATCTTATTTAGACATCGGATATGAAGCCGGTATTCAGTACTTCCTGATGCAGGATAATTATCTACAGTTCTTTATTGAAAATCAACGCACCAATATATTGACCGTAGATACAAGTCGAATTAAGAGGACGCGGTCACTGGATCAATTTCTGGACGTAAATCAAAATTTATTTGGGGTCGAATATCATTTCGAAAAACTTGATTATCGATTTAATCCGAGACGCGGATTTGACATTACCATCAGAGCACGAGCCGGAACAAAAAAAATTAAAAAAAATAATACGATATTGAATTTGACTGATGCGGAAGATCCTGATTTTAATTTTGACGATCTGTACCGGAATATTGATTTAAATAGTGTTCAGTACAAGATCAACATGGGGGTGCAAGCATTTATTCCCTTGTTTAAAAATAGTACGCTTAGGCTGGCCAATACAGGTGGGTGGGTAGGTTCCGGTCAAGCACTTTACAACAATGAGCTATTTCGCATTGGTGGAGCACGGCTGCTCAGGGGATTTAATGAACAATCAATTTTTGCCAGTTTCTATTCGATTTTTACAGCCGAATACAGACTGCTGTTCAATCGAAACAGCAATATCTTTGTTTTCACTGATGCCGGATATTACCAACAAAATACTGACTTGTCGCGCTCAAATGATACCCCTCTGGGCTTGGGAACCGGACTGAATCTAGAAACTAAAGTTGGGATTTTCGCTATCAGCTATGCGATTGGCCGGCAAGATGGCAGTCCATTTACATTTAGAAATGGAAGAATCCATTTTGGAATGGTCAGCCAGTTTTAAAATAATGGGTAATTCTATTTACTCCTGAGAGGCCGGGAGTGAAGAGAGATTATGGAATCATCGGCGACGAACTAATGACAATACATCTTTAATGACCCTAAAAACAGTTGTGTTTTTCTCCACCAAAAAATAAGGGATTTGTTCAGCTCCAAACTGTCGCCGGGTGCGTTCCAGATTCTCCGACATGCCACCTAAAAAATCGAAAATCGAAAGCTTCAGGATCTGCGAAGCATATTCTATCGACTTCCAAATGGTATAGATTCCTACACCTTGGTTGCGAGAATCTTCATTCTCTCCTGCCAGTAAAAGATAACATCGCTCTTCATCCCAAACAATCAAAACAGCAGCCAGGACCTTTCCATTTTCATCCCGGGCGTAAAATGATTTCCCGCGATTGTGCTTATATACGAGGTCATAAATATCGTGTAGTTCTTTCTTCGAATATGGCGCAGAAATTTTCTGGCGGTGGAACGGCTGGCTGGTGATCAAAAAAAATGATTCAAAATCAAGATCCTCTACGATGGTAGCCAGGGTCATCGCGCGGTTCATTTTATTGTTGCGATAATCTACGTCGATTCCTCTCCATGTTTTTTTAATATCAGTTATCCCAGTCAACTGGTAGGAATAATAAGCTGTTTGCTGGTAACCGGCCCAGCGATAAGGCAACCAATTGGTAATCTGATAGTGTAAGGTTTGAGTGAAACCATGAAATGATGGAAGCTCACGGAGCATCTTTACTATGATACTTTGCTTTTTTCTCTCGGTAAAATCTCTCAGAAAAAATGGCCCCATAAATTTTGTCAACACCGGCATGGTCACATAGGAAAAAAAACCTCTCTTTTTGAGGTAGAAAGGCATAATAGCAACCGTGTTGGGATCCTCGTAATAGCACAAGACCATCCAATCGTCACCACAGACGCAATCGAGCCACCAGTCTGTAAAGAAAATGGGTACCTTCTCATCAGTATTGCATAGGTCGCGGAGAAGTTGCTTATCGCTTTTTATACTTTTCGACATATCATGAGGCCGTCTCGGATAGGCAAAAGTATGTTTTCTAATCGAGCATCATTTTGAATCTGATGGGCAAATGTTCTCAAGGCATTGGTTTCGGCATCATTTGCATCAGTGATGACCTTTCCACCCCAAAGGAGGTTGTCCATCAGAATAAAGCCACCCTTGATGACTTTCGTGAAAATCAATTCAAAATAATCCTGATATGACATTTTCGCCGCATCAATAAAAACCAGATCAAAATCTATCTCTAATTTTGGGATAAGTTCCAGGGCATCTCCCAGGTAAAAAACTATTTTATCCTGGAAACCGGCATCTTGTGCGGCATGCAAACTCATCGTTGCATATTCGGGGTTCACTTCTATCGTGTGCACCCGACCATCTGAAGCCAATCCTTCAGCCAGGCATATGGCCGAATATCCGGTAAAAGTGCCAATTTCCAAAACGTTTTTTGGTCTCAGCAAGTGACTGATCATGCTTAAAAATCTCCCCTGAATGTGACCTGAGATCATTTGGGGAGCAAGAGTGGTAAGGTGGGTTTTCCGCTCAAGATCTTGCAGTGCTCTTCCCGGTAGTGAGGTGTGCTCCTTACAATACCTTTTCAGGCTACCTTTCCTTTTTCTCATATATTCTTAATTAACTTGAAGACAGAGGTTTTAATACAGGCCTTAAAAGTATTGAATTTGCCGTGGTTGTGAAAAGAGAATGGAGATCTAGGACGCGTGAATTTGGTTCCTAGAAAGAACAAAAACTACAATAACAACACTCTTTTAGCAACATAACTCACTATAGTAATCTCTTAATATCCATATCTCTTGCCGTCTTCCGGTCCTCCATTTTTCTATTCACAAATGGATGAATGATGACCAGAGCAAGAATAAGTATTCCACCGATATAAAATGATGTGGATAATTCTTTAGCGTCATTGAGAATAAAGAATGCAAAGATCACCCCATAAACTGGCTCTAAATTAAAGGCCAGCATAGTGCTATAGGC
>JABDLW010000162.1 GCA_013001805.1 Saprospiraceae bacterium
GGTTTGGCCCCACTGGAGAAAAGAGGGGATGGTGGATTCTTTGGAGTATTGTTGGCTCAGGATTGTGAGGCAGGGAAAATTTCCGGTTTGGTGAATGCCACGAAAGAGGCGGGAATCGCTGTAGTTCCAACGCAGACGCTAATGACTCGGTGGTTATCTCCCAAAGCTCCGGAGTTGATGGTACAGGAACCGGAGATGGCGTACATTCCAGCAGCGCAGCGATTTAGTTGGCGACAGAGTAAACAGCAAATGCTGGACCGGCTCGACTATTCTGATGCCACTTACGATCAGTTTCTCGAGCTGCGGATGGATCTATTGCGGCAATTTCGGGATGCCGGGGTTCCGATCCTGCTTGGATCGGATGCCCCACAGGTATTTAATGTGCCTGGTTTTTCTATACATCATGAGATGGAATCCATGATAGATGCTGGGTTATCAACCGCTGAGGTTTTGGCTAGTGGAACGATTCATGTTGCCCGATTTTTTAATGCCGATGATCGAGGTCTGGTCGCCGAGGGCAAAGTGGCAGATTTGCTCTTGTTAGCAGCCAATCCATTAGAAAATATAAGTCATGCTGCTCAGATTGAAGCCGTCATTTATCGTGGTAATCTCCTCACAAAAGATCAAATTGAAAATCAATTGAAAACTATCGCTGCAAGGCATAAAACAGAATAAGGAAATGAAAAGAAGGACATTTTTACAACAAACTTCTGCGGCTGCCTCCGCCAGTTATTTGGGCATTCCATTGATAAAGTCGCAAAAGGATTCCTATCGCATCGTACTGATTGGCAGTGGTTGGTGGGGAATGAACATTTTGCGAGAAGCGGTTCGGTCGGGAAAAGTCAAGTTGGTCGGGCTTTGTGATGTCGATCAAAGTCAACTTAAAAAGGCTGCGGATGAAGTAAAGGAATGGAATGGTGAAAGTCCCAAGTGGTACACCGATTACCGGCAGTGTATCGAGGATGCCCAACCGGAAATTGCCATCGTGGCTACGCCAGATCACTGGCATGCCTTGCCCACCATTGCCGCAATAAATGCCGGTGCCCATGTGTATGTTGAGAAACCAATTAGTCATACCGTTCTGGAGGGTGCGGCGATGTTGAAGGCAGCTCGCACCAATGAGAGAGTCGTACAAGTAGGCACCCACCGTAGAGCTTCACCGCACATGATAGCTGGCATGGATTTTCTCAAGTCCGGCAAGGTTGGAAAAGTAACCTCTGCTAAATGCTTTGTGAACCGGAGTGGCAATCCGGGTGAACCAACGCCTGACAGTGAAGCACCAGCGGGACTCGACTGGGATATGTGGGTGGGTCCAGCACCAATGCAACCGTTTAATGAGAAAATTCACCCGAAAGGATTCCGGCAGTTTTTGGACTTTGCTAATGGTACCATTGGTGATTGGGGCATTCACTGGTTTGACCAGGTACTGTGGTGGACGGAAGAAAAATTTCCTACATCAGTATTCAGCACCGGGGGCCGGTACATGAAGCAGGATAACACCGATGCGCCTGACACCCAGTTGGCTGCATTTGATTTCGAAGAATTTACCTGTTTTTGGGAGCATAAATTAATGGCTGCCAATGCCAATGAACAACATGATATTGGCTGTTACTTTTATGGCACCGAGGGCACGCTGCACCTGGGCTGGAGAGATGGTTGGTCGTTTTATCCCAGTAAAAAATCCGGACAGGAAATTCATATGGATCCCGATGTAAACGAACCGGACTTTCAAAATATTAAGGAATTATGGGCAGACTTTATGGACTCCATAGAAAACAAGAAAAGGCCCATGTGCGATATTGAGAATGGCTATCATGCCACTAATATGAGTCTTCTGGCGATGATTTCGATGAAACTGGGGAGGAGTGTGCAGTGGGACGGTCACCAGGTCATTAATGATAGCGAAGCAACTGCCCTGCTTCAACGTCCCTACCGGGCTCCCTGGATATATCCCAGTTAATTTTTTAGTTGAATAGTCATCTCTAAAATTCGTTTTTCACATGAAAATTTTATGTCACTGCTTTTTAATTACAATGTTTATGTCAACGGTTTCCGCACAATCTCACCTATTTGTCTCAGCCCGGGGTGATGGTAACATTCATGGTATTCATATCTTTAAGATGGAAGATGGAAAGCTTCAATTGCACAAGAAATCAGATGCCATCGCTGGCACCAGTTATCTTAATTTTCATCCCACCAAACCCCTTTTATATGCCGTTGGTGACAACAAGGTCTTTGCCCTCAGCCTTGATCAGGAAAAAGGAGAATTGACATTGGTCAATTACCAGGATTCCAAGGGAGGTCCTGCTTATGTCTCTGTCGACGAGACCGGCAGCTACGTTTTAGTAGCAAATTATGGAGGTGCCACAATTGGTATTTATCCAATAAATGCGGATGGTTCGATTGGGAATGTCCTGCAGCGCATTCAACATGAAGGTTCATCCATTGATACCTCACGGCAACAGGAGGCACATCCGCATTTTATTAGTGTAAGTCCGGGAAATAAATACGTACTGGTTCCCGATCTCGGTAAAGATCGGATCGTCACCTATAGATTTAATTCCGGTTCCGGGAAATTGACTGAAAATGAATTTAGTGGCAAGGCATTGCCTGGTGCGGGACCGCGGCATCTCGAATTCCACCCAACTTTGCCTTTTGTCTATGTGGTCAATGAATTGAATTCCACCGTCACCTCATACAGCTGGGACAATGACCAGGGAAAAATGGATCAAATTGCTACGTACCCTATGTTACCCGACCATTTTCATGAATTTAGTAAGGCCGCCGATATTCATCTCACTTCAGATGGACAATATCTTTATGCAAGCAACCGGGGACATGATAGCTTGGCGGCGTTTAAGGTAAATGATGATGGTACCTTGGATTTTATCGACCGATATGCTTGTGG
>JABDLW010000176.1 GCA_013001805.1 Saprospiraceae bacterium
GACCGGATATCATCCAGAAAGGCACTGATAATCGAATCGTCCTGCGTGACAAGCGTGGGCTCTTTACTTTGAATACGCCCCCCGACAAAGACACCCATCTCCATATTTAAATCAGACAATGTCCTTCCGATTTTCTCTTGTTCAGCTGGTTCCCTTCTTTTTAAATAATTATCTTCCAGTGCGGTAAATCCCTGCTCTGCCATAAATTTGATCTGATCAATCGGATCTTCACCGGCATGATGGGTAAACATGCCAATATGGGGCGCAAATTTCATTTTAAATTTTTGTGTCGTCCTGGAGTCAGGTGTTGAATCATTTTTCGCACCTTGTAATAGTGAGGCATCAGACAATTGAGTAGTAAAGAAGTCACGTCGGTTCATTATTTATTTCTTTTCTCAGATTAAAAAGAGGTGATTATTGCCATGATTAATCCAACTCATATCCCAGATGAATTAATTGTTCCTTGACACGTGGATAGAGCCGCGCTGCATTCTTAAAATAGATTTTTTCCAGGACTTCCTTCGGCAAATTCAAGCCCGGAATAGTGGGCCCACCAAAAAAGCCACCGGCGATCTGCTTATCGGTCTCCAGGATTTGAAATGTCCTGAGATACTGTTCCATGCGTTCAGTTGTTTGCTCCTGACTAGTCCATTTTCCAATGTCTGTGGCATACAAAATTCTATCCGCCCATTCTATCATAAAGGCTCGTAGATTTTCGGTTTGCACTAAATGGAAATATTGAAATGTGGCAGCTAAATCAATATTTAAGTTAGGAAATGTCGTCAGTAAGTAGCGCAAGTAATCTATTTGGGCGTCCTGACAAAGTAACCAGTTACCGTGAGCCATTACTACCACGAGATCCGGGTGCTTCTCCAGGACCCTGGTCCAGGCTGTGATCTCCTTCCAGTATTCCACCGGATCTGCCAACCAATCTCCGCGATTTCCCCAGGGGCCATTCGGGTCGGCGATATGTACCGATGCGCCGACCATACCGATCCGTTCCATTTCAGCAAAGGTGGGTTCATGAGCCAAATCGTCGATATAAGGATGCCCTTCAGATTGTTCCTCCAATCTACGATACCATGGACCCGACCAAATCTTATAGCCTACAAATCCGGCATCGAGATAGTGTTGTAAAGAATCCGGATCATGGTCCAGTCCATCGTGGGCAGCGTAATCGGCAATGGAGCAAAGCATTCGCCCTTCACTCGCCTGCTCGACGATAATGGGATCAACGAGGGGATTGTTTCGATCACCCAAATTAATCCATAGGGCAAAATCAATATCATGTCGCTCCAACATGTTGGTTCTTAGAGCCAGATAGTTTGCGATGCCCTGCACATCAGCGGCCACATGGGTGTGTACATCAATCCTGGGAACATCGGGATACTTGGTCTTGAACTGACCATGCAAGGTCTCCATACTCAATACTGGCAGAAAAATCACGAGCAGCAAAAATCCCCTTGAATTCATCAGCATTTTAAGCCAGATTATACATCAGAAATAGAATCAAGTACAGCTTAAAATACAGGCCATATAGAACCGGTTATGTTGGTGCCAGGTATTCACGCTCCTTCCACTTCTATAGTCACTGGTCTAAGGAGATCAGCTCCAAAAGTCCCTTCTAATGACTTTAAATAAGAGGAATCACTTACCATGGCAAGATGTTCCCGGGCCGCATTTAAGCGGGACTGAACATCCAGCCGTTGGGCCGCTTCGGCAAAATTCTTCTTGGTCATAAACTCTTCCAGATATTGGCTATTCCTGGTCCATAAGTCAATGTCGCGTTGCTGTTTGACATAAAGTCTTTTCCGGTACCAGTAGCTCGAAAGCACTTCTTCCCGGTCAAACATCCGCCGAATATCCGGATGATGGCGATCTTTTCCTTCAAAAGTACCGCTGGCCATTATATGTATAAGCGCTTGCAAAGGAGGACACAGCGCATCTACCGTTCCGTCGCGTAAATAGCCTTCTGCTACTCTTTTCTGAGTCAGGTTTAAATTGTCAATTGAATCGACAAACATGCGAATATCCTGCTGCTCAGGTGCCAACATATCGTCAGTTAACACCGCATCCGGATTGCTAAAAATCCTGCCCAGAAAATGGTGGACAAATTTCCGTGTAATTCGATAGCCTAAAAGGCTTGCCTTAATAGTGCGGCCTTCGTATTCAAAATCTTCTACTTTTTGTAAATATTCATTTTCAATCAGGTACTCCGGATCTCGTTCTTTAACACTCATTCGGCACCAAATCTCGGGAATCAAAAGGGAGATGTCATGGTCTACTTTGTATTTGGGACCGACATAACCCGCGGCAGAAGAAAATCCTGAATATCCGGTGAGAATGTAAGAAAGAAAAGCATTATTTAAATCAGCCGATGGTAAAAGTGCATTAAAAGGACCCTTTGTAAGTGCTCCTTCCGATCCAAATCCGGTAGTGGACGGAGACTTTCCGGTAATACTGGCAATAAAGTCAATAAATAACTCAGGAAGTTCTTGATAATGAATTGGGTTATAGACAGCTAAAGGTGGTACTTTATTTTTAGGATCCGAAGGATTATTTCGACGTCCCGGTAATACTGCATTAACCGGCAAATGCAATGGCATATTCAGGGGTATCTTTCGGCGAATTCTTGTCTTTACTTCCGCCAGGTACTTTTGTTCCGGATGCACCAGGTCAGGTCTGGTCTGTAGGTATCGCGGATTTTTAGAGGGCATTCCATTTACGATCCTTGACTCTGAGGGAACCACTAAATATTTAGGCTTGTCACTTTCCAGAAAGTCATTTATAAGTTCCTTGACCGGCTCGGTATAATCTTCAAACCCTATCGTATCTTCTTGAATGGCACTAACCTGAGTGCGGGTAAGCGGTTCAAAATTGGAAATAAAACAATTGGGACCGGTTAAATCTGCCTCGGCTTGTTTATCATAGCCCTTATGGACGCAGTCGTCGGGTCGTTGAAATAACCTTGCTTCACAATTCTTGACAATTTTAACGCTGCGATTTTCGTAATCGGGATTCAAATATTTTAATTTTTTTGCGTCCAAAACTATGGATGCTGTAATATCATCTTCAAATTGTACTTTCTGAGCCGCAGCAAAGTCCTTTCGAAGTTGAAAAATTCGCCAGGCCTGATCCTGATCGTGTCCCACTCTCAAGTAGTAAGACTGCAACTTCCTGTTTTTAAATTTGAGTTCATTTCCTGGTGTACCATTGATTTGATCAACTGAAAAATGTGGTCGCCAATTTCCTTCCCATTCCTGATCATAATTTCTTTTTATGATATAAATTAAATCTTTGATCCGCTGCGGAATGGAGGCAAGCCATTTATTATAGTCATCAGAATAATCTGAAGAAGGCGTAAACAATTTGATAACTGAGCCCAACGATCGCTCAGAACTCAGAATATCTCTGGAAGGTCTCGGATCGGCAAATGGCCGGCGCCAGCGCTGCGAAAAGTCCCGTTGAAGAATCTTATCTACGGCATCAAAATCTTTCTTAATATCAGCGACAATAACATGGCCCTGGATCATAGCGTCCTGTATAGATTTGGAAATCTCCGACTTCCCACCTCCGGATACTGTGCATGGCTTGTGACACATGGTTCCTTCCGGCATCGTACCTACGAGACGCCATTTTGACCCCTCGACATGTTTTTTCATCTCCACTTTAATGCCGCTGGGCAGTACATAGT
>JABDLW010000134.1 GCA_013001805.1 Saprospiraceae bacterium
TTTTTGTTAAGAAAGGTGCGATTTCTGCATGTGTAGACACTACGATCAGGATGTGCATAGATTAGGGTTTTGACGATCGATAACCGATTCCGCCCAGTGGACTGAAACCTAATTCCTGATGTAAGCCGCTACCTACATCAAAAGAAAAGCCAGAGCTAAGGGCATAACCAATTCCGAATGTGACCAAAGATGGATTTGAATTAAATCCTATCCGCAACGCTAATTCATTAATGAGCCAGTATTGAATTCCAAATTTTATATTTTCCCGGAAGTCAGCAACCTTCTCCACTTCTGCCATTATACTGACTTTGTCAGTAGGTTGGTAGGCTAAGCCGGCAGTGAATACGGTGGGCAGTGTTTCCTGATCGATCCATTTTATTTCAAAGGGGTTGTAAACATGAAATCCCAGCAACAATTGATCGACAATTCTTGATTGAATACCAAACTCAGCCGTAAAGGTGGAAGTTCGCCCATAGGTGGGTATGCTGACTTGTACAAAATCAAATTGCGCTCCAATCGCCAGCTGATCCAGGAGATGCCGGCCATAAGCCAGACCCAGCAATTGCTCGTTGAATTCATCGAAACCATGATACTGGATCGTTGCACCAAAATTACCCAACGACGTAGGCATCGCCGCAACCAGAGAATAGAAATTAAGTCCCTCCGTGTTAAATCGTTTTTCGGCCGAGGCGTACACCTGAAATTCATTGATAAAAGCCAGTCCGGCTTCATTACCGTACATCGCCAGAATATCCTGATGAACAGATTTAACACCTCCCTGTGACCCCCCGGATGCACCCGGACTGATCGAAAGCACATTTTGGGCGGAAAGGTTTAGACAAAATAAACTGAGGAAAAGAAAATCTCCCATTCGCTTCATATCATAAATCTACATTTATCTCTGGTAATGTTAAGTGTCAGAGAACTGCTTAAATCAACATATGTTCAGAAATATATCTTGAGTGATTGCACCAGAATGTATGGGCACTTGAACTCACGTTTTATATTTTGTTCTGAATGAAAGTTAGATCCGTTTCACTTAAATCAGTGACCC
The DNA here is from genome assembly GCA_013001805.1 of Saprospiraceae bacterium. GTDB lineage: Bacteria > Bacteroidota > Bacteroidia > Chitinophagales > Saprospiraceae > JABDMH01. Next base: position 1,055 of record JABDLW010000134.1, read on the forward strand.
TCTCCAATTATAAACTGTCCCGGAGAAACGCGTTGAGAAGAAACTTACTTCGTACCAACCTGGATAAAAAAAAGCTCTCAAAATCCCTACGGGATTTTGAGAGCTGGACAACATAGATTTTTACGAGCTGAGCCCTAAGATCGCTTTTCCTTTCCCGGAGCCGGCGGATGGATAGGGCCTCTTTTATCGATTTGTTCCATCACTTGTTTAATGGCAGCTTTTAGTTGCGTGTCATTGCCTTTGGCCAATTCGGTGGGATCCTCTTTTACTTCAATATCCGGCTCCACTCCATAACCCTCTTTAAACCAGGTGCCGTCGGGATTGTACATCCGGAAAGTAGGTACGGTCACTCCTCCGCCATCAATCAGTGAGGGTGATCCGGACAGACCAATCAGTCCACCCCAGGTACGTGTTCCAATAACCGGACCGAGGCCGGCTTTTTGAAAGTAATCGGGAAATGCATCACCTCCGGAACCACTCCACCCGTTCGCCAGCATGACCATAGATCCGAAATTAGCAACCGGAGGCCACTGCCAATTCTTTCCATCACGCACCGACCAGTACGCCAATGGCTTGCGGTTAAGAAGTTCTATAAACCGGTCGGGAATCTGACCCCCATTATTAAATCTTTCATCAATGATTAATCCTTCTTTATTCCACTGCGCATAAAACTGACGCACCAACTCCTCCTGTCCGTCCCGGCCCGTACTCGGTACATAAATGTACCCGACTTTCCCTCCGGTTGCTTCGTCTACCTCTTTACGGTTTTGTTCGATCCAGGCCAGATTTCGGAGACGTGTTTCATCACTCAATGTTTCCACCACCACAGTCCTGGCACCATCATAATCCGGTTTATTATTTACCGTTAATTCAACCGTTTTACCCGCCAGACCTTCAAACGCACCCCAGGGGTCACTGTATTCATTCAGAGCCACACCATTTACCGCCAGAATAAAATCTCCTTTCTTTACATTTACCCCCGGCATATCTAAAGGACTTCTGACTTCATTATCCCAGTCTCCTCCCCGGATAATCTTCTCAACTTTAAAATGCCCCTGGTCCACGGCCCAGTCCACACCAAGATATCCCACACTTTTTTCCTCGGCATCTTCCTGGTCCCCACCGCCGCGGTAGGTATGTGAGGCATTGAGTTCGGCGATTAATTCTCCAATGATGAAATTGACATCGTCACGGTTCATAGCGTGATCCAGTAGCTGTCCGTAATGCGTGCGTAATCCGGTCCAATCCACTCCATGCATGGATTTATCATAAAAGAAATCGCGCTCAAATCTCCAGGCATCGTTAAATATCTGCTTCCATTCATCACGAGGCACGACGGTCATTTCCATTTCCGATAAATTCAGCGTCTCCTCCATTTTTTGATCAGCGGCGACATCGATGATAGCAGCCGTAACGCGCCCCTTTACTACCAATATTTTCTTGCCGTTGGCAGCAAGTTCATAACCATTTACACCATCTATGATCTTTTTTTCTTCTTGTTCTTCCAGGTCAAAATACATGATGGATCTATCCGTTTCCGAGCTACCGCTATTAGGTCGGCGTTGAAATATCACTTTCCCAGAAACAGCAGATACATTTCCCAGATTACCCGGCTCCGGTGGCAACATAATCAAGCGTCGTTCGAAGCCATCAAACTCAATGACTACTGCCTTGTCTTCATCTTCTTTATCATTGGAAGCTTCGTCATCCTTCTCGTCCTTCTTTTTTTCTTCAGTTTCTTCTTCAATCACAATGGCAACGGTATCATTCTCAGGAGCGAGGGGTGATGCTACATCGGCGCGCAAAGCAATGGCCGCCAGGCCGGTGGCATTGGGATAAACCCAACTATTATCAAAATCAGAGTAGATGGGATCAAAGTTGCGGTTGGTAGTAACATACAGATACTTTCCATCGGGGTCAAAAGCTCCGATCTGATCGGAATAATAACCGGACGTTGCCTGGTGTGACACTTTTTCTTCCGTATCATAAATGAAGATGGCCGAATTACCGTTGTCTAAACCCTTATCGTAAGCCATCCACCGGCTATCTCCGGACCATGTCACTTTAAAATTACGCAATCCACCTTCAAACAAATTGGGTGCCTGATCCACCTTTTCTCCCACTCCTGTCTGAGCATCGACGATCATGATGGTCATTGTTTGGTCGACAAACCCCAACTTCTTACTGTCGGGGGACCAATAGAGCTGATAGCGAAACCCCGGTCCGAGATCGGTAATTTTCTTTTCTCTATTTCCCTCCTTCTGATCCCGGATCGTGAGCTCGTATTCACCG
>JABDLW010000141.1 GCA_013001805.1 Saprospiraceae bacterium
CATGATATTTAACACTGCAATATACGGAAATCACATGCATATCGGGATTCCCAATGGTGTTTCAATTCTTTTCATTTGAACAATCAATAATAGCTTGCGTATGCGAAACTGATCTAACATCGCTCTCACCTTATTTTTACCTTTGTTCAATGACACAGAACTTTGATGCAAGAATTGCCTCACATTTGAACCTCGGGCAAAGATCCGTGACTTCGGTTGTTCAACTATTCGAAGATGGCGCCAGCATTCCCTTTATTGCCCGCTACCGCAAGGAGGCTACCGGTGGCCTCGATGAAGTGGCGTTACAAAAAATCCAGGAGGCGATCGCCCGCGAAAATGAACTCATGTCCCGCAAGGAATCTATTCTTAATACCATTGAGAGCCAAGGTCTTTTAAGCGATTCACTAGCAAGAGAGATTCGGCTCGCGACGGAACTCACTATCCTTGAGGATCTTTATCTTCCTTACAAGAAAAAACGCAAGACAAGAGCCAGTCTGGCCAAGGAATTGGGTCTGGAAGAACTAGCTGAACAGATTGCAAAACAACAACGTGGTAATCCTGAGAGCCTGGCGCAAAAATTCCTGACCAGAGAGGTGAAATCTATCGCCGATGCATTAAAAGGTGCTGCCGATATTCTCTCTGAACAAATAGCTGAGCTTCCCTGGGTAAGACAATCTCTACGGAATGTTTATCAACGGCATGGGATATTAAAGAGTACGGTAATTACTGGTAAGGAGAAAGAGGCCATTAAATTTCGCGATTATTTCGAATCGGAAGAACGGATCTCCCGCTGTCCATCACATCGCCTTCTGGCTATTTTGCGTGGGGAGCAGGAGGGCTTCCTGCGTGTCCGGATTGCTATTGACCAGGAACGAAGTCTTCAATCGATTAAAAGAAAATTAATCCGCAACAATACTCCATTTTCTACTTTTTTAGACTCGGTCGTAGATGATAGTTTCAAGCGTTTGATTGCTCCTTCCCTGGAAAATGAAACTCGAAATTATTACAAAGAAAAAGCCGATCGTATTGCCATAGACATATTTGCTAAAAATTTAAAACAATTATTGCTGGCTGCCCCACTGGGAGAAAAAAATGTTTTGGCCATTGACCCAGGATTTCGTACCGGATGCAAAGTCGTTGCATTAAATAGCCAGGGTGAGCTGCTTCATAACACGACAATATTTCCGCATCCGCCGCAAAATGAGTCCCAAAATGCGTCGAAAATAGTTGCAGAAATATGCAATCGTTTTTCTGTTGAAGCGATAGCTATAGGCAATGGTACCGCGGGTAGAGAGACGATGCATTTCGTCAATAGCATTTTCCCGGTATCACCTCCCGAAAAGTACCTGGTGAACGAGAATGGAGCCTCCATTTATTCGGCCTCAGAAATCGCCAGGAATGAATTTCCAGACCATGACATTACCGTCCGTGGGGCGGTATCGATAGGAAGAAGACTAATGGATCCCTTAGCCGAGTTGGTGAAAATTGATGCCAAATCAATTGGTGTCGGACAATACCAACACGATGTCAATCAAAAACTACTGAAGGAAAGCCTTGACCAAACGGTCAGCCACTGTGTGAACCTGGTTGGGGTGAATCTCAACACGGCCAGTGCCCATTTGCTCCAGCATATATCCGGCCTGGGACCGGGTTTGGCGCAAAACATCATTGAATACCGAAGAGAAAATGGAGCATTCACCAATCGCCTTGAACTGAACAACGTCCCAAGGCTGGGGAATAAGGCCTTTGAGCAATGTGCTGGCTTTCTGCGAATAAAAGATGGGAAAAACCCGCTGGATGACACGGCGGTACATCCTGAATCTTATTCGGTAGTAAAGAGAATGGCTGCCGCACTCGATTGTTCCGTACCAGAACTGATAGAAAGCCAGGAATTAAGGCAGAAAATTGATCTTACTAAATACATATCCGGTAAAGTGGGCCTTCCAACCTTGCAGGATATTATGGATGAATTGGAGAAACCTGGTTTGGATCCACGGGGAAAAGCTCGGGTATTTGAATTTCATCCCGGCATCAAAACAATTGACGATCTGCAAGTGGGGATGGAACTTCCAGCCATGGTAACTAATTTGACAAATTTCGGGGCTTTTGTCAATCTGGGTATCAAACAGGACGGATTAATTCATATTTCTCAAATGGGGTCTTCACCGGCCGAATTGCATATCGCAGATCAAATCTATGTGAAAGTAACCGGCATTGACATTGCCCGGTCCAGAATTCAATTGACATTGTTAGGAAAAGCGGACTCGCCGGCCATTTAATCCGGTTTTAATGCATTCGCCTTTCATGTAAAGTTTCAAAGATTCCATATACGCACAGTCATTTGTGGTAAAATCGATTAGTCAAAATGAACTTACGAGATTACTGCAATTCTGAGGAGCGGTTAAGGAGATATATGGAAATATTTAACACAGTGGCAAATGAAACCCAAAGGATGTAGGGCAGCATTAGGTATCCAGCCAATTTTCTTAGCTGGAAAAATCGGATGATCGTAAATATAATCAACAGTAGTAAAATGATAATGACAAAAACGGCTCCACCGGGCGACTGCATACCAAAAAAGACTACTGACCAAAGACCGTTACATAGCAATTGGGCTAAGAATAGCATTAGCGCATTTCTTACAACTCTCTTTTGCCACCCCTCATGCCAGACCAAAGCCGCTGCAAGTCCCATCATAATATAAAGCGTGGTCCACACCGGACTGAAGATCCAACTGGGTGGGTTGAAAGCTGGCTTGACCAGTGCAGGATACCAGCTGGACAGGGCTTCGAATGTGCTTAGACTTCCTAAAAAGCCAATAAGCAGACATGTCACAACGGAAATAGCAATCTTGGGCCAAAGTAAACGGTTTACCATCTTTAAATCTACTGAACGAATTAATTTTGCATTTACATTAATTATTGTTGATAACACGCTTGCCTGTACAAAGG
>JABDLW010000294.1 GCA_013001805.1 Saprospiraceae bacterium
CCATTACACGCAACCGGTCTCTGACCATGACGATTTTATGAAAGAATGTGTCGATCGGAATCTCCTTTGATTTCATGCCTTCCTCTCCCGGCTTTAAGATCAACTGACCATCAGTCCATCGATCTCCCAAATCAATAGGCTGGGAAATATCCGAATAGGCATTTAGAATGCGGATGAGGGATTTCTCCGCCTCATTAAAAGTCACTACCTCATCTGCAGGAATGGCCTCAATGATTTCCCATTGATCATAACTTTTACCTACCTGCTTTATGCCAAATTTCATGAAGCAAACTTCGTAAGCTGCCTTATGCACACGAATAATCGCTCCGTCTCCGTAAGCAGGATGATTAACCCGGCTACCGATGCCTAAAATATTTTCCTCCATATTCTGCTCTGTTATTTGTGCAAATATGCAAAAAGCCCCAACTATGTTAGTTCCTTAACATTTCTAAATATACTTGGTTCAAAAATTCGTATTACAGGGGTTAAGTCGCTACACTCTCTTTTTCATAATAGTCGTCGAGTTCTCTTACATGTGGCTTGCCAAGCAGACCCAAACTTTTGGCGACAATGATACTGACGGTGGCATCACCAGTCACATTGGTGATGGTGCGTACCATATCCAGCGGTCTGTCAACTGCGAAGATAAGGGCGAGACCCGCTTCCGGCACGCCCACAGCCCCTAAAACAATGACCAGCATGATCATCCCGGCACTGGGTACCGCTGCCGATCCAATGGAAGCCAAAGTCGCAGTAAGCACGATTGATAATTGGGCTCCAAGAGACAAATCAATACCAAAAGCCTGAGCGATAAAAACGGCAGCTACACCCTGGTAGAGTGATGTTCCATCCATATTCACGGTAGCTCCAATGGGCAATACGAAGCTGCTGACTTCTTCATCCACACCCATATGTTCATGCACACGCTCCATGGTCACGGGCAAGGTGGCCGCACTGGAGCTGGTACTGAAGGCAACCAATTGAGCGGGAGCAATGCCTTCAAAAAATTTGGTGTACTTGTACCCGGCAAAGGTTTTAGCCAAAAGCGGATAAAAGACTAAAATGAGTATGATCAAGCCCAGCAGAACAGTGACGGAGTACCATAGCAGTGCTTTAAAAAGATCCCAACTTGGAGACTCCACAATCAGGGCAGCAAGTAAAGCGAAGACACCATAGGGCGCACCAAGCATGATCATATCGATCATTTTCAGGATGACTTCGTTCAGGCCATCTATAAAATCTGTCACTGGCTTGGCTTTTTTCGGATCAATCAGAATTAAGCCGATGCCAAAAAAAATCACGAAGAAAATGACTTGTAGCATGTTGGTGTTATCACTCATGGCACTAAATATATTGCCCGGCACCAGGTCGACCAGGGGTTGTAAAGGTCCTTGATCTTTTTGTGCCATTGCCATTTCTATTTTGCCCGAGGCATCGGTAGAGTAACCATCAAGAAGTTCCTGGCGTGTTTGCTCATTTATTGAGGTGCCGGGTTTAATCAAATTCCCCAGCAATAATCCTAATAGCACAGCAACAATTGTCGTGGTGAGGTAGATCAATATGGTTCTCCCACCCATTCTTGATAATTTGCTTATGTCTTTAAGGTCACTAACTCCTTTTATCAGGGAAGCAATGATTAACGGGATAGCGATCAGTTTGAGTAAGTTGATGAAGATGGTGCCAAAGGGCTTGATCCAGTCAATCACCAACTCTTTTGCTCCAAAGCCCGAGGCTAATAGTCCGACAAGGATGCCCAAAAACATACCCAGGAGAATTTTCCAATGCAGTGCCATCTTCTTCATGTGAGGTTATTTTTCAAGTGGTAAAATAGGAAATACTTTTGGCAACTGAAGGTGGGGCATTTCACAGAGATATCATAACCAAAATAGTACTTTAAATCAGCCTAGGGATCGACTGTGAGTGCAAGGACGTGTTCGTGCATCCTCACGATTCGAATTTATTAGCCTATTTTTGCGGTAAATATTTTCATTATGCGATTATGCGTTTTTCCAGCCGTGTTCTTCTACTTGTTTTTCGTTTCAGATTCTATTTTCGCTCAAGACGCAGAACTTAATATTGAGAAGCGAGATGTAGCCTCATACATCCGGTTTTTAGCATCGGATGAATTACAAGGCCGTAAAACAGGAGAACAAAGCAATTGGGTAGCGGCCCGGTATTTGGCAGAGCAATTCCGCTACTTCGGGGCCAAATCGCCAGCCGGACTCCGGGATGATTATCTGCAAGTTATTCCTTTTGTGCATGTGACACCACCGAAAAATGGCACACTTACCATTGGTGATGAGGTGATGCAATTGGCCGATGACCTGATGATCCGCAGTTCGCCCGGGGGAATGACCGAAGGCGAGTTGTTGTTCCTGCCACAAGTCTTAGACTCAGAGATTACGGAAGAAGTAAGGGGTAAATATGTGCTTACCTATATTGGCAGTAATAATACTAATGATCCACAGGCAGCATTTGCTTTATCACGCAATAAAAAGAAGGATCTCATGGCCCACGGTGCCCTTGGAATCATAGAAATATATCTTGGCCGGCATCCCTGGAATCTAATCAAACGCTATCTCGGGTCTGGAGGCCTGGCCATTGTCGAAGAAGAGGAAGGCGATAGTGAATTTATCGTGTTGGCCATCAACAACAAGATGGATGAAGTAATTGCAGATTTAATGAAAGGGAAGAAAAGAAATTTCAAATTGGAAACCGATGGACCTGTCGTGATTAAGCAGCCATCGGCAAATGTTGTTGGTGTAATTGAAGGCACAGACCCGGTGCTTAAGAATGAATACATTGCATTGAGCGCTCATTTCGATCATGTTGGAACTTCATCTTCCTCTGAGCGGCCACAGACACAAATAGATTCGATATTCAATGGAGCCAGGGACAATGCATTTGGGGTAGCGGCATTAATTTCCGCTGCCGAAGCGCTGGCAATAGAACCAGCAAAGCGGTCCATTTTGCTTATCGCCTGTACCGCTGAAGAAATTGGGCTTCTGGGTAGTAAGTATTTCGTGGAAAACCCAGTGGTGCCGCTGGATAAAATTGTATTCAATCTTAATACTGACGGTGCTGGCCACAGCGATTCGAGTATTATTTCAGTTATGGGGTTAAACCGGGTGGGTGCTGCTACTGAGATCAGTGAGGCATGCCTTGCCTATGGTCTCGAGCCCTATGCAGATCCGGCTCCGGAACAAAACCTCTTTGACCGGTCTGACAATGTATCATTTGCTGCTGTCGGGATTCCTGCTCCCACATTCAGCCCGGGATTCAGGGAATTCGACAAAGACATCATGCGGCACTATCATCAACCCTCAGATGAGGTGGAGACACTGGATTTTGATTATGTACTGAAATTTTGTCGTGCCTACGCACTCTGTGCCCGGCTTATCGCAAATAAGGATGAACGACCTATGTGGTCTTCCGGGGACAAATATGAAGAAGCCTATAAACACCTTTACCAGGTAAAATAGCTGTGCAGAGACTTGTACTCAAACCCCTGATTTGGTACGGCCTGGTGTTGGCCCTGCTACTTATTTTTATGCGTCTCATCGAATACCGTTACCTGGTAAAAACTTTCTCGGTAGATATCTATTTGGGCGGAATCGCATTATTATTTACCAGCCTGGGAATATGGATTGGATATCAGATCATTACAAGGAATAGCCGAGCCGGGAACTCCTTAAATGAAATGGCACTTATTGCGGGAGAAGAATCCTTGTTGAGCGACCGGGAGATGGAAGTGCTCTTACTCATGGCTGAGGGGCTTAGTAATCGGGAAATCGGCGAACGTCTTTATATATCCATCCACACAGTTAAAACGCATTCGACCAATATTTTTTCAAAGCTGGGAGTTAAACGCCGCACCCAGGCCATATCCCAGGCCCGGACAATGGGTATAATTAAAGCGAAGCAAGAATCGGAATCCTTAAAATGATCGCTGACGAGGCATCATTTCTCAGAGATTACGGTATAAATTCAATATTCCATATCCTGGGCTTCTTAGCCTAGTACTCTGTCAAGCAAAAGATTGCCGCTAATTACTAGTCCGAAAGTACCATTCCCTGATTTTGGTACTTTAGTATGAAGGGTTTTCCTACGCTTTCATGGAAATTGCCTGAAAATAAATCGAAATGAGCAAGATCGTATTAACACTTGGTTCTATTGCCGGGATCATTTTGGTCATTATGTTAGGGCTTTCTCTGGCCTTTTCTTCCGGTGAAATGGACGCACAAAGCATGAAGTTTAGCGAGATCATTGGTTATGCCACAATGATCATTGCCCTATCGCTGATCTTTTTTGGAGTGAGGGCACACCGAGACAATGCATTGAACGGTCATATTGGATTTGGGCAGGCATTTCAGATTGGACTGCTAATTACTCTGGTGGCCTCGTTCTTTTATGTGGTAGGGTGGATGATTTTATCCAATATACTGGCTCCGGACTTTATGGACCAATATGCAGAATTCACCTTAAAATCAATGCAGGAAAGTGGTGCCAGTGTTTCGGAGATTAAAGCAGCAGAAGCCGAAATGGAAAAGTACCGACAGTACTATGAAAATCCATTGTTGAAGGCGGGACTGACTTTTATGGAGATATTTCCAGTAGGTTTGATCATTAGCTTGATCAGTGCCATTATATTAAGAAAGAAATAACGATCTACCAATGCAAAATAATAATGGAGGCTGCAGTAAGCTCGCTGCTTGCAAAATGATATTAATTTTTTCAAATAAAGACATAACAAATGAAAAGAGTAACAGGTATTGGTGGGATATTTTTCAAATGTAAAGATCCTGCCGAACTCCGAAACTGGTATCGCGATCATCTGGGTCTGGTGACCACCGAGTACGGATCCCTATTCGAATTTCGAGAGTCGGAAAATCCGGATAAAAAGGCATATCTGCAGTGGAGCACGTTTTCGGCTACTACAAAATACCTCGACCCATCGACCAAGGAATTCATGATTAATTACCGGGTCCAGGATTTGGAAGCGCTGGTCCCTCTTCTCAAAGAAGAAGGCGTCACTGTGCTGGATGATATTGAGACCTTTGACTATGGGAAATTTGTGCACATTCTTGATCCGGAGGGTAATAAGATAGAGCTATGGGAACCCATTGATGAGGTATTTACAAAAGATTATAGTGATGAATCTACGAAATGAGCTTTTGATTGGTGGCGTAAAAGACATTTGATACCAGTTGAATTTGAGCAATGAATCGCCGGGAGCCTCTCCTAGTTAATGGATTTTAATACCGCAGATAAGTTGAGTAGATGGAAATGTGCATGAAGTTCTTTATCTAAGATTGCAGCGGGAGCATGGGGCAGTTGTTGTTCGTAGGGTGCACTTGGGAAAGATTACTGATATTTGTTCTTTTTTGGATTTAGATCTAGTTGGCTATGAGGTTATTATTTACCATTGTTTTTTATTGCATGACATTACCTTTCCTACCCTTAAGTGCGCAAATTACGGTGGATCATTTGCTTACGGAAAACCTAAAGAACCCAGTCGGGCTGGATAATGAGGCTCCCCGTTTTAGTTGGAAACTCTTGGGCCAGAGGCGTGGAATCATGCAATCGGCTTATGAGATCAATGTTTTTCAGGGCGAAGAGTTGCTCTGGAATTCTGGAAAAATCTCGAGCAGCCAGAGTATTTATGTTCCTTACACCGGACCCAAACTTCAGTCTGACTCTCGCTATGGATGGCAGGTGAGAGTATGGGACAACCTGGACAGTCTGAGCACATGGAGTGCTATGAGTAGTTTTCATCTGGGTTTTTTGGAGTTGACCGATTGGAAGGCTAAATGGATTGAGCTTGCTATCCCGGAGCCAGATACACGACCCGCTCAAATGTTTCGGAAAGATTTTACCACAAGAAAGAGGGTTAAGTCAGCCAGACTCTATGTCACTGCACACGGTATTTATGAAGCGTATATTAATGGAAAGAAAGTCGGCGAAGATTATTTTACACCAGGCTGGACAAGCTATGGAAAAAGACTTCAATACCAGGTTTATGAAGTGGGAGGTATGCTGGACCGGGGGAGAAATACGCTGGCAGCAGAAGTGGCCAACGGTTGGTATCGTGGCAATCTTGCCTGGGAAAATCAAAAGGATATTTATGGAAAAAAATTGGGTTTGTTAACTCAATTAGTGATTACCTATCAGGATGGTACGAGCGAGACCATCATTTCCGATCAAAGTTGGAAGGGTGATTTTAGTGCTATCCAATATAGTGAGATATATCATGGGGAAATGTATGATGCACGGCTGTGGCAGAATGACTGGAATACGGCCGAATTTGACGATCAAAGCTGGTACGCGGTTGAGGAAGTAGACCATTCATTAGAACAGCTGATATCTACTTATAATGAACCCGTGCGAAAGCAGGAAGTATTTCCAGTAGTAAAGATCCTCACATCGCCCAAAGGTGAAAAGATTTTGGATTTTGGTCAGAACCTGGTTGGCTTTGTTATGGTGAAGGCCCTGGGTAAAACCGGGGACAAAATCGTACTGTCACACTCGGAGGTACTGGATAAAGAGGGCAACTTTTATACGGAGAGTTTGCGTGCAGCCAAACAGCAAAATACCTACATTCTTCGAGGGGAAAATGAGGAAATTTTTGCGCCAAAATTTACCTGGCAGGGATTCCGGTATGTGAGAGTTGATGAATATCCCGGTAGCATCGATACAGAAGCTTTTAGCGCGGTTGCTTTGTATTCGGATATGCCGCTAACGGGAGAATTTAGTTCTTCTAATGATTTAATTAATCAATTGCAGCATAATATTCAATGGGGTCAGCGCGGTAATTTTATTGATGTGCCTACGGATTGCCCCCAACGTGATGAGCGGCTGGGGTGGACTGGTGATGCACAGGCTTTTTCGCGGACGGCGGCTTTTAATTTTGATGTGCATAATTTCTTTGCCAAATGGCTGAAGGATCTGACAGCTGATCAAGGTTCGGATGGACGGGTGCCTTTTGTCATCCCTCATGTCCTCGGGGAAAATGCGGGGGGATCTGCCGGTTGGACCGACGCTGCTACGATCATTCCCTGGAATATGTATTTGGTCTATGGCGATCAAAAAATATTGGAAAACCAATATAAGAGCATGCAGGCCTGGATTCGATTTATGATGAATAATAGCACCGATTTTCTCTGGAATAAGGGCTTCCATTTTGGAGATTGGCTGTTTTATCGTCCATCGGATGATAACGACGGCCGCTCAGCAGTGACCGATAAATACCTAATAGCACAATGTTTTTTTGCCCATTCCACTCAATTGATGATTAATACAGCCAGAGTTCTGGGAAAATCAAAGGATGAAACTCTTTATCGTGCCTTATTGAAAAATGTCAAAGATGCTTTTCTCCGGGAGTATGTCACGCCTTCCGGGAGATTGGTTTCCAGTACCCAAACTGCTTATGTCCTGGCACTGAATTTTGATATGCTGCCCGAGCATCTTCGGCAGCAAGCGGCAGAGAGATTAGTTCAAAATATTAAAAGTTACGGCAATCACTTGACCACCGGTTTTTTAGGGACACCCTATTTATGCCATGTACTGAGCCGGTATGGATATACCGATGTGGCATTTGATTTATTATTGCAGAAAACTTATCCCAGCTGGTTATACCCGGTGACGATGGGAGCCACAACCATATGGGAAAGATGGGACGGTATTAAACCCGACAGTACTTTTCAAACGCCAAATATGAATTCCTTCAACCATTATGCTTATGGAGCCATTGGCGATTGGATGTACCGGGTCATGGTTGGATTGGATAATCAGGACGATTCCGTGGGATACAAAAGCATTAGAATTAAGC
>JABDLW010000312.1 GCA_013001805.1 Saprospiraceae bacterium
CTATTGGCATTTGCGAATGTTGATTGGCTTCAGGCATAGCCAGTCTAAAGATTGACTAATGTCAAAGACGCCGTTCCAGTCCACTCAGATCTCCCAAGGATCTCCAATTCATCCGTTCACAAAGTACATATCCAGTTCCCCCTTGCCTTTGGCGTTAATTTTACCGCGGTAGATGCAGGGAAATTGATGCTTGATCAGATCATAGGTATATGCAGAAACACTGATTTTGTTGGCCTCGCTGGAGGATTCAATTCGGGCAGCTATGTTTACGGTATCGCCGAATACATCAAAACTGAACTTCTTTTTACCTACCACTCCGGCAGTGATCGGGCCGGAGTGAATGCCCACGCGAAGCTTCCATTTTATGGCACTGGTCTTATTTCTTGTATTTAAATAATCAATCATGCATTTTCCGGCCGTCACACATTTGATTGCATGCTCAGCATCTGCCTGGGGTAACCCTGCTGCTGCCAGATAGGCATCACCTACCGTTTGTATTTTCTCTAACCCTACCGAGTCCATGATATCATCGAAATGCTGGAAAATTTCATCTAATTCTGCCACGAGCTTTTTACCTGGAATGGAAGCCACGATGTTGGTGAACTCGTAAAAATCAGCAAACATAATGCTCACTTCATCGTACTGTATTGGTTGGGTATGACCGGTTTCCTTAAGTTCTTCAGCCACAGCGGCAGGTAAGATATTGAGTAACAGTTCTTCCGATCGATTTCTTTGCGTAATGGCTTCAGCCTTACGCTCTTCTACTTCAGTGGTTCGTTGTGAGACGGCCTTTTCTAATTCTCGTTGACGCTGGGTGAGACTTGCCGTTCGCCAGTGATTGATCGAAATAATAAATAGAGAAGCCGCAATGAAATAGGACATCTTTGCCCACCAACGCAACCACCAGGGCGGGCTAATTGAAAATGCATAACTCAGCGGAGCGCTCCATTCTTTGGCGGCTCCCATGGCCTTGACTCTAAAGGTATAAGAACCTGGAGCCAGGGACCGGTACTCTGCTTTGTTTTCCCCACTTGGGGGACTCCAGGTATCGTCAAATCCCTCCATAAAGTAACTGTATCGGAGAGAATGGGGCGCTGATAAATCAAGCCCACTAAATCGAAAAGTCAGGTGTTTTAACCGATGCGGTAGTTGCATCGTAACCGGGTAGTTGTGAAAGGGTAGGGGCTTCGTTGTGGAGTTAAATAAATCCTTTCCAAAACCAATAGATTGCCGGTAAACCGGGTCCACCAGATTGGCAAAGTCTACAAAAGTCCGGGATATGGCTATGGTATTCAATCGGATTCCAGGAGGTAAATCTGGTAGCTCGAATTTGTTTAGATCCAACATGGTTAAACCATCCAGGGATGCCCACCAAATGCGATTTTTACGGTCCAGGCAAACCCCCTGACCGTAGTCCAATCGTTTTAATCCGTCAGCTTTTCCAAAAGTAAAAAACTGATACCTTGGCGCATCCTGGTCCCGGGTCAATGCTGAATCGAAAGGGTACGGCACCATAACAGTCAATCCATTTTCTGTGCTCAACCACACATTTTGATCCCGGTCTTCCTGTATAGACCATATCCAGTTGTGACTGAGTCCTTGTGCCACCCGGTAATTGGAGAAAGAGTGACCATCGAAGCGACTCACCCCGCCACCCTGAGTTCCAAACCACAGGTTTCCTTGTTTATCTTCCATCATGCACCAAACCAGATTGTTACTCAGACCTTGTGCCGTAGTGTAGTGAGTGAAGCTGCTACCATCATAAGAGGTAACACCACCGCCCTGGCTGCCGAACCAAACATTGCCCCGACTATCAAGGAGCATACATCTCACGGTATGTCGGAATCCATTTGGGGATTTATGATGCGTAAATGTTTCGCCATTAAAACAAGTGACCCCTCCACCTTGAATGCCAAACCATAAATTGCCGTTTCTGTCTTCGACCATGGATTGGACATTATTGTTCAGCAGGCCCTCTTTCTCTGTGTAGTTCGTTAGGCTTTTGCCATCGTAGCAACTTACTCCCCCCCCCTCCGTTCCGAACCATAAGGTCTTATGACGATCCTCCAGCAGGCAGGTGATAATGTTACTATTTAGGCCGTCTTCGGTCGTGATATGAGTATATGTCGCACCGTCATACCGGTTTACTCCACCTCTCCAGGTACCGAACCACAAATCTCCCCGACTGTCCTCCAGCATGGAAAGGACATTGTTGTCACTAAGGCCTTCTTTTGCTCCCCGGTGGGTAAAACCCCGGGCGTTAAAACGATTTACTCCACCACCCCTGGTTCCAAACCATAGATTACCATGGCTATCTTCCAACATGGACCGAACTCGATTTGAGCTGAGACCTTCATCCTTGTTGTAGGAAATAAAATGCTGGCCATCATAGCAAATCACTCCGTTTCCTTCCGTACCAATCCATAGGTTGCCGAGCTGATCCTCCATCATCGACCAGATGGCTGGGATATGTTCCTCTTGGTTATATGCATAAATCGTAAAATTAGATCCATCAAAAGAGTTCAAACCACCTCCTTCCGTACCAAACCACAAATTTCCCTGCCGATCCTCAAGAATGGACCATACCCGATTATCACTAAGTCCTTCCCCGATGGAGTAGTGGGAAAAACTATGCCCGTCATATTTACTGACGCCACCCCCTTGGGTACCAAACCAGATGTTGCCCTGCCGATCTTCCACCATCGACCATACCGTATTGTGGCTCAGTCCTTCATTTTCTGTGAATTGAGTGAAATGACAGCCATCAAACCGGTTCACACCGCGCTCGGTACCCAACCAAATGCATCCCTGATTATCTTCCAATATAGACCAAACATGATTATTGCTCAGGCCTTCTGCTATCGTGTAATGTATAAAGTCTGATCCATCGTAGCGACAAACACCACCCCCATCCGTACCAATCCATATGTGACCTTTACTGTCCTCCAGCAGCGATCGGACTCGATTATTGCTAAGACCCTGGGCCGATGTATAATGAGTAAAGCTATTTCCATCAAAACGGGAAACACCTTCATTGGATCCAATCCAAAGCATCCCTAATCGATCTTCCATGACGCACCAGACGTAGGAGGAAAGCAATCCTTGCTCCACATCTAAATATTGAATGTTGCAAGTAGCAGCATCCTTGATCCGGAGTGGCAAAGCGTTTACCGGTTCTGGCTGGAAGCATGTAGTTTTTTTGCCCTGAGCCAGAATTTTATGAGGTATGGGAGTATCGTTTTGACCCGGGCTTACTACCAGAGGTTCCTTCGCCACCGCCATAGTTTGGGGACTGGCGAGAATAATATTGGTGTGTGCGGGTACGATCTTAGGAGATGTAATGAGAATCCTGTCTGGTTTACCCACTCTTTCCAGATTCCCACCTTTCGTTGTTGCTGTGCCGGGTGGGATTGGGTCTGTATCATTAGTTGGAATCCAAGCCACCCAGGATGACGATCTCTCTATTTTCGGCACGACAGGAGCACGACCCCTCAGCTCTGGGCACGAGACAATAATAAACCATAGTATGATTATGGTCAATTTAACTTCGGACTTCATGTTTTTAATTACCTGGTATTCAATTGACAGTGTCAATAATTACCGGAACTGTTACCATTTGCCGGGCTAAATGACAGGTTTAGGCGACACGAGGTTATTGACATGAACTCATCTTTCACTCGTATTGTGCAAAAATTTGCAACTAATACATCTAAATATGAATGGCAACGAAAGGTCTGATTACAAGCTCGAACTAATTCTCAAGCCAATTTGGATTGATGGAATATAGTATGCTGTCAACTTCAGCTGTGTATTCTCTCAATCGATAGTAGATGGGTAAGAGGGTAGCTGTACGCCGCATATGCTGAAGAACCACATTGGAAAACTCTCTACTCTTTAGCATCCCTTGATAATCCGTTGAAAATTTACTTTTTGAAATGGAAAGATTTATTTGGGCTGGATCTAATCGGTATCTTTCAGTCAGAAGATCTTGATGGATATCTGTAATTTCGATTCCGTTATAAAATCTATTGAGAATCGGCTGCAGATGATTATCCACATAGTTAATTTGGATGTCCTCATAAGACTCCAATAGTAAAATATCTTTTTTATAGGTGGTCAAAAGATTTCTTAGTTCTGCAGACCTAATCAGTCCAAATTCACCTGAGCCGGTCAGCGCATCGTAGATCGTGATAATATTCCCCTTACCAAACAACCAGCGACTGGTCAGAATACCTAGATCATAGTCGATAGAGTCAGCCAAGGTGGAGGAGTTAGTATCATTAATAGCTACCAATAATCGATCAGAGGATAGAACCACGTTGTTATAAGTCTCGATGCCCATTGCCAATTTCCAACGAAAGTTATTCATTTCATCGGCAACAGATTTCAAAATCCTATCCTCATCATGACGATCAATTCGATCTTGATTCCAGTTATTGATTTGAAGAGCGATTAGAATTCCAATGACTACCAGGGCGATTTCTCCAATCGAATAGAATAGATATCTCCTAACCCGACCCGATTCTATGAAGGAATAACGTATGTGACGAAAAAATCTAAGCATTTAGTGAAGATAGCAAGATGGGCATATTCTTGCAGGCTTTTTCATGTCAACGATCTGCTACCAATGTTTGAACTGCTGATTTACCATTTCTTTGGCACAAACATGATATGAATTCCTGCAGCATTAATTACTGAATCTCGTGAATCTGGGTTGACACGATCAAACATTTTTTGTTTTTGATCTCAATGGATGAGAAAACTATTTTGTTGATTATTTTTTGGACAATGATGCTCTTATGCCGCCAATTTATAAGACCGGATAACAAATTCCGAGCAGGCGCCATCATTACCATCAAAACTATAACGGGCCTTCAAGCGGTCGGAAAAAGCACGTACCAGCCGATGGCCAAAGCTGTTGGGGGGAATGGCTTCGAGCTGGTAGCCAATTCCATTGTCAGCCACTTTTAACAAGAGTTCTTTTTGTGCTGTTTCCTCCAATCTGACATGAATCAGTCCTTTTTGTCCCTTTGGGAAGGCATATTTTAGTGAATTACTCACCAGTTCATTGATAATTAAACCGATCGGTACCGCTGTGTCGACATCGAGTGTCAGGTCATCAACTTGAAACTGTAGTTGAACTAAATCCGGATCCACCTTGTATGTTGAAAGTAGTTCTGACACTAATTGGTCCAGGTATTTTTTGATGCGAATACCTGCCAGGCTTTGACCTTCCTGATATAAATTCTGATGTATTAATGCCATGGACCTTACCCGGCTCCGCCCTTCATCCAGTGCGCGTTGTGCCTTATCGTCCTGCAAGCTACGAGATTGCAATCTCAATAAACTGGAAATCACCTGGAGATTGTTTTTTACCCGGTGATGAATTTCCTTCAATAGGAACTCTTTTTCCCGGAGAGATTGGCTGATCAATTCTTTCTGAATATTTAACTCTTGATAGAGTTTTTTGATTTTTTGCCGGCTTTGATATAACCAGAATGCAATGAAAGTCAAGATGAATAGGCCCAGCACCACCAACCAAATAATCCTGCGGGAAGACTGGATGCGGAGGTCTTTAATTTCACTTTGAGCCGATAAGAGTTCGAACTCCTTCTCCCGCTGGATTCTTTCGTATTCGGTCAGTGCATCTATTTTTAAGGCTTGTGTAGCAATGGTTTCGTTAAGCATGCTATCTTTTACCGTAGCGTATTTTAAATGAGCGTTATAGGCACGTGCAAAATCTTGCCTCTGGGCATAAATAGTTGCCAGCATTTGATAACCTTGCTGAAGCTGATGGGGAAGGGCTAGTTGCTCAGCCAACCTGAGTCCCTCTGTGACGTATTCCTCGGCAGCATCGGTGCGGTCAGCTTTCACTAATGTGGAACCCAGCTGCAATAGGGTGGGAGTCAATAAGGCCTGGTGTCCCGATTTTCTCCTTATAGCTACGCTCTCTTTAAGTGAGGTTATGGCTTCGGAGATTCGTCCCATCCGGTCAAAAAGACGACCACGGTTTTCGTAGACAAACCCCATTCCATATTGGTCGTTCTGAGCGAGATTGATGTTTTCCTGTTTATTATAGTAATCGAGTGCAAGCTCAAAGGAATCCAATTCACTGTAGAGGTTGCCTAAATTATTGTAGATCTCTGATAATCCAGTTGAGTCACGGGTGCGCTCGTAGATTTCGAGTGCATCCTGATAAATTTCGATTGATTTATCATATAACTTGAACTTTCGGTATAGTCCGGCTTTAGAATTTAGGGTCATCGCCACACTTAACTCATTATCAATATTTTGATAAAATTGAATGGCCTTATTGTGAAATTCGAGCGATTCCTCGTAGAGATCCATCTGGTTCAGAATCGACGCGAGCTGATAAGCCGAAAAAGCCATAAACGTGGTGTCTTTTAAGGCCTCCGAACGATGATATACCGTATCCATATGTTCATGGGATTTCATAAACTCGCCTTGGTTCTTATAAATTACACCATAGTAGTAGTGCGCTTGCCGGTTCCATCTCTCCACTTTGGCATCTTCTGCCATTTCCATTAAATCTTCTGTAAGTTCCAGAGCATAGGCAGAATTGACTCGGGAGTTTGCCCAAATCACTTGCCGGTAGATAGTCATTTTAATGGAATCAGAAACATCAGTAGTCAAAATTTGTGCGATGCTATCCAGGTAAGCATTCTGAGCAAAGCTGTTCATGCTGCCGGTGAGAACAAGCAAGCATATCAGGCTTTTTTCACTAAGGATCTTATACCACATGATATTTCTTTAATAACCACCAAAAAAGCAATGGGGCAGATGAAATGGAAACTCCAAATATAATCCTTTGAAAATTTAGACGAAAGAAACTGCCCTTAGAGGTTAGCAAGCCATTTTATTAGTTATGATTTTCGATGAAGTTCAGGCCTGCGACCACGATATTTTTCGTCGTCCAGTATTGACATTCTGACTCCTGAACTTTGATAAGTGATTATTGCTAATTGTCAAAAAAATAACTTCAGGTTATCGATAGATGGTTTGACTGCGTTAAATCAACTGCACAGACTTACTTGAATAAGCTTTTCACTTCCCAAGGAATCCATTCTGGTAAAACTTTGCGATCGCCTGATTTTAAGCTGAAACCTCATCCATTCTACGTATCTTATCACTTTATTGATAAATCACATAAAATCATGAGCAAGCAGTTTATTGGAACCTCGAGTTGTCTGTGAAAAGTGGCAGAGTCGACGATCTTAAGGCACTGGCAACCGAAATGTCTTCTCGAACGGAAGAACATGAGCCAGGAGCAGTCACCTATGAGTACAACTTAAATTCAGAAGGAACAGAGTGCCACATCTATGAGCGATATGCGGATTCTTCAGCGCTGATGACGCACCTGGGAAATTTCCAAGAGCACTTTGCCGGACGATTCTTTGATATTCTGGAGATCAAACGCTGGACGGTCTATGGAAATCCATCAGAAGAAGTAAGGAATACTCTCGGTGGAATGGGTGCAACATTTTTTAATCCAATCGCAGGATTTTCCCGCTAAAGGGGAAGGCTTAGACCGTCATCGCTCGCTCGTCCTTTTATACTAGTATTCGCTGTTGTCAGCATTAGTTGCAGAAGGTTTACAAATTCGATCCGAGATCGAATGCATTATCTCAATTATCGATGATTTAGCCTGGCAATAGATTTTTAATTGGAATAATTCACCGGACATATATAGTCACTTAGACGAGTAGTTAGGCAATGATTGAAGGCAGCATTTTATTCCTTAGAGATATGGAGAAAAGAATGCTCACATACAAAGAATATCGATCAGCCACATTTGTTAAACAAATGCGTTACTAAGAAGGAGATTTGATTTTCACCAAAACCTCATTTTTTCTCCCGATTAGCTGGTAAGGCGCATTATAACCCTGGAAAAAAAAGTCATCCACTGTTTCCAAGCTATGCTCGTGGACTGCTTGTTGCAGCATCTCTTTGTATTTCTCATAGCGCTGTTTATTATAGAATCCACCGAATTGGATGGCAGCCACATAATAACCCTTCTCTTCGGTAAATTGAATGGAGGAGTCATTTGGCTTTGGCAGTTCATCGATGGAATATTTACTCGGAACCATAAATCTCATTTCCGAACCTTGCTCATCGTCTTGCATTTGTACCGGGGCGGTCATGGAAATACTTTCACTATGCTCATTACCTCCAAAGATGTAGCCTGCAAGTTTGCGGAAAGCCTGGTTTTGTGATTCGAACATATTTCCAGCAACGGTTACCTGGGCAAATAGAGCGGGTTCATATTCCCGAATTTGTACATCACCGATATCTTTAATTACTCTGTACTTATGGGTTTCTATCCTACTATCGTAAATCAGAAAATAGATTTGTGAAGCTATGAACAGTAGGGCGATAACTGCCAGTGCGATGTATAAAATTTTCATACGTAGTTAAACAGATGCCCTGGGCAAAGGTTTAAGCTGCGTTCTTGAGAAATGCACAAGCCCAAACGGCTTTAGATCATTGACCCTTTAGTATTAACCACAGTGGAAATAGTTAAAGTCTGCCAATACCTGTTAAATCATATTAAATGAAACAGAAAGATTAGAGTTAATCATTTGTCTACTCATATGTTTTTTTGGAAAGTTGGATTATCAATTATTTAGTTATAATAATCTTCCGGTGAGCAGTACCGTGGGAAGTGGCCAATTGGATGAAATGAGATCCAGATAACATGGATGGGACATCTACATTGTAGTGGTGGGTGCCTGCCGGTAAAAAGGAAGACTCAATATTTCGAGTATTTTTACCTTGCATGTTGAGCATATCAATACGAATGGACATAGCTTGTGCCAATTTAAATTGAATTTGTATTTCATCCTTGGCGGGACTCGGTCCAACTCTGAGATCGAAATTCACAGGATTAAAAAGGGATGTGCTGGTTGCCTGCTCGGTAACTTTTGCAACGGCCCACTGGAATCCAGTAGGAAAATCCGGGATAAAAATGAAATTGCTATCCGGATCATAGGTGCTGGTCGAATAAACCTGCCACTCTGCTTGTGGGTTCTTGCGGTTGACTACCCCAATTCGGCCATCTGGTGAATGAAGTGTATCAATGTTGGAATCCAAATTAAGAATTAGATCGGCTTGCAAATTTGGACCCAAATCAAGAAATCCGTCAAGAGACCATATTCGGTTTGGACTAATTTCAAATATATCCGGACTTGAAAAAGAGTGCTCAAAGGTATTAAATACAACTTGAGCGGTAATGTCAATAGCACTGAGAGACCTTTCCTTTGATTGGAAACGTACTTCCATATTGAGATTGCTGAGTGTCTTGCTACCCACCTCAAGGATGGTATCATTACATGTCCGGTTGATAAAATAATTCGGACAGGACAATGTCCATAGATCTTTCCCCAGGCGGTGCCTGGGATTTTGTACGTACAGCCAATCAAAGGCTTCTTTAAACGATATACCTTCTATACCATCTTTTTCTGCCTGAGGATCACCATAACACCGGAGAAAATTGTTGCTAAAAAACCCAAAACGATCGATCTTGTTTCCCACTTGATGCTGATCAAGGTAAGCTGCCTTCGTCGCGTTGGCAGCGGTGTAGATCTGCACATTTTTTTCAAGAAAAGTCGGGATCTTCTGTGCTTCTGCCATGGCCAATCCCCCGTAACAGCAGTCCAACACGATACAATATTCGGATGCATTTATACCGTCGAGACCAAACATGAGAGAAAAATAATCCAACCATTGAGCGCGCGAATTTCCAGTACACATAAATCCACTTTTTGAGCCGTGGCCCACATAGTAGAAATAAATTTTTTTGTATTTGTTTTCCAGCGATTTGAAAAGATTAAGGATAGAATCTGCCCCAATACCTCTTCTTTCCAGGATGTTGGTTGAATCGAGTTTCGCCCCCAACTTTTCCAGCATTAGATTTTTTTTAAAAATTTCCAGGTCTGACTCAAAGGCTTTTTGCTTTCCCGGAGCACGCGGATCATTGCCAGAAATAAGCAGGGCACAAACGGAATCCATGGCAGGAGCTGGAATTGTCTCTTCAAAAACGGTTTCAATAGTTGGATCTGGGTTACTAAGTAATGGCGGCGATGATATGATGCCGTTGCTGTCAAATGCATTGTAATCTGGTATCTCGGGGATAATAGGCCAGAAGGGTATGTTGTAGTAAAGTGCCAGTTCCCCAGTTAGAACATCTATTACATAATAAGTAACGGGTTTCTCAAAGCGAGATTGCGGTAGCCAGTCCACCCAGCCAAAATAGGAGTTGGGTTCCAAATAAAGCTCAAAGGATTCATCAAAGGAAAGTACACGAATAACCGAATCAATCCGCTGCGGATACAGGCTGATTATACTGGCCAGCACGGCTGAGTCGCCATAGCTGGCGCACAGCTCATCAATAATGGACTCTTCTATTTGAGCAAGTTCGCGACCACGGTATTCATATTTTTGCGGATTTTTTTCCTTGACCATTTCCCAGTTACGTCTCAGTGTTGCATCATGGGCTTCCTCCAGCGTGATGCAGGAATCTTGATTTTGGTCAGTCCCAGTGTCGTAAAAACTGGCATGCATTCCAAATGTATAAACACCACCACCCTGATTAAATCCTAAATTCGCAGGTTTAATACCGCTACTGGTTGAATCTTGGGAAGAGCTGGTAAATATGCTGATATTTTTATCAATAGGTATCTGTTCTTCTTCATATTCTAACCTGATTTTCTCAAATTCTTCGATGGCCTGTCCGGAAAAACAGGTCTCAAATATGAAACACATTTCATCTGCATCAGCTTCTTCCTCAAGACCACCAGACCCCAACAATGTGGAAAAGATATCCCTGTATGGCATCGCAAAACCTTTAGGCCGGATGGTGCCATTTTGCTCGCCATGACCGGTAAAATAGAAATAGATTTTATTATAACCTTTTTTCAACTTTTGCAGCTCTGCAAAAATCTGCTCTCTGTCTATTCCTTTTCTAACCAACACATTCGCTGTATCGAGATTAGGGCCCCAGGGAGCCTCCGTTAGGTTCCGCTTCATAAGTTGAAGGGAATTGTCAAACATAAACTGGACTTTTTCGTTGGGGTCAACACCTCCGACCAGCAGTGCACAGGCGGAATCTGCCTCTGATTTAGAAGTGCTAATTGTGGTATCTACCGAGGGCGTCTCAGGTTCAATTGGTGTTGATCCGTGAATCATCTGACCTGAATATATGGTCGGACTCCATGCCTCGCCATTAATTAATGGAAACCAATTGGCTTTGATTGATCGTATCTCGCCGGTGCCACAGTCCAGCATTAAGT
>JABDLW010000326.1 GCA_013001805.1 Saprospiraceae bacterium
ATAATGCATGATTTTGGACTCACCTTCCTCGGCTACCAGTATACCGTTAACATAAGTTCGCATCACATCGAAGGAGTGCAAATCTTTCAGTAAAATAAGATCCGCTGGGTCTCCTACCCGGAGCAGACCAACGTCCAGGCTGTAGTGCAGAGCGGGATTTATACATGCTGCTTTGATGACATTGAACACTTCGTGCCCCTTTTGTACGGCTCTAGCACAGAGCTGGTTGATGTGACCAGCCACCAGGCTATCGGGATGCTTGTCATCACTGCAAAACATAATTTGATCCGGATATTCCTGGAGCAGTCCGATCAGGGCTTCAAAATTCTTGGCTGCACTTCCTTCGCGAATAAGGATCTTCATGCCGTACTGGAGCTTACCCGTGGCTTCTTCTACAGTGAAACATTCATGGTCGGTAGAGATACCTGCGTTTGCATAACGATAGGCAAGATCGCCGAAGAGACCAGGAGCGTGACCATCAATCGGCTTCCCGCTTTTTTGTGCAGCAGCCAGCTTGGCCATAACTTCCGGATCTTTATTAAGTACACCGGGATAATTCATCATTTCGCTGAGGTACCTGATTCGGTGGTCTTGGAGAAGCAATGCGACCTCCTCTGGCCCAAGTGCGGATCCCGACGATTCAAATGGAGTGGCGGGTACACAACTAGGGGCACCGAAAAAGAACTTGAAGGGTACTTGTGCTCCATTTTGGATCATGTATTCAACACCCTGTAGCCCGCAGACATTTGCAATTTCATGCGGATCACTGATTGTAGCAACGGTACCGTGTACGACGGCAAGTCGGGCAAATTCAGATGGAACCAGCATGGAACTTTCTATGTGTACATGGCTGTCAATAAAACCCGGCAATACATATGGCAGGGGAGTAGCGCTGTTACCTGCGGTAGAATTAATCGGCGTGATCGATTGGATAAGTCCTTCACTTACAATTATTTGTGCAGGCTGGAATATTTTTTTATTCCAATCCGGACATAGGCCATGAATAGTGAATTCCTCTTTCATATCGTCAACAGGTTACAATTTAGAATATTCTATAGTATAATTGAATCATCCGGTTGGTTCATTCAAAACTCTCCTTGGAAAGATGTTTTTCGCCAGCCGTGAGTTAATGTTCTCATTAGGGATAAGAAGGGCGAGAAACTAAATGCCCTCAAAATCCGTTTAATTTGTGTATTGATACAGACAGAGAGTGGTCTGATTCTTGTATCTTGTTCTGGCATATAAACATATTATGAAAAAATTAATCCTAAGTATAGCGTTGCTATCTTGTTCAATTCTGGTGATAGGTCAGTCACAAGCCGCACCGAAGCCAACAATTAGCATTGAAGATTATAAAGCAGAAAACCCGGGCTGGCTGGTGAACTTAGATGAAGCTTTTGCAGTCTCAGAGAAAACCGGAAAACCGATCATGGCCAATATGACCGGCAGTGACTGGTGTGGATGGTGCAAGCGTCTGACTGCATCGGTGTTTTCCAAAGAGGAATTTAAGTCATGGGCTGAAGACAACGTTGTACTCCTGGAAGTGGATTTCCCACGCAGAAAACAGCTTCCTGCTGAAATTCAGAAGCAGAATGCCGGATTACAAAGAGCTTTTCGGGTTCAGGGGTTTCCCACGGTATGGGTATTTGACCTGGATAAAGATGCCACCACTGGTAAATATAAGATTAGCGCGATCGGCAAGACAGGTTATACTCCAACTGTTGAGCAGTTTACGGGAAACATAGATCAGATGCTTGCCCGCGCACAACAAGCCAAATAGTCAATAGCTACATAATTGATGTCATCCAGATGGTGTGACACAGCATGATGGTGTGGATTGTTGTTCCCCTTACGAATTATTAAGACTACCTCTACTATAATTGTTGTCTAGCTTAGGTGTTGCAACTTCTAATCCTATGGGTATACTGGGAAATCGAGCAGACAATACTCTGATTTGGTCCTGGAAATTAAGGAGATAAGCAGGGCATTTGGTCCGCTAGGCCTGACCAATTTCCGCAGAATTCCTCCTATCATTAAAATTACCGGTCACTTAAATTTTTCGGTGCTGATCCCATTTAGGTCCCACACAATCTTGCCCGCACGAATGGTCAGCTCGGCTTCCAGTTTTTTCGTGCCATCTACCGTGAGCCGGCGAACATCGGTAAAACCGAAATTTCCTTCCCGTACATTTAGAACCGCTACATCTGCTTCAGCCCCAATATCTAAGTTACCCAATTCGGGCCGGGATATTACTCGCGCTGGATTCCAGGTCGTCCGCAATACTACATCCTGGATGGAAAGACCTAATGCCATAAATTTAGACATGACGTTGCATAGGTCCTTCATCCCTGCGTTCATACTCTGAATATGAAGGTCGGTACTAATCACATTGGGAAGAAAACCTTGTTTTATAGCAGGTACTGCCTGTACCCAGGAAAAAGCTCCACCCCCATGGCCCACATCAAACACAATACCCCGTTCTTGCGCTTTAAATACGAAGGGTTTTACCTGCCCATTGGCATCAACCACCGTCTCTCTTACTCTGGGACCGTTTGAATAGGTGTGCGTAAACATGTCACCTGGTCGTAAATGCTCCATGAACAATGATTCGATTGAGTTAGGTGGTTCGTGTTCTCCAAAGTCAACCATCACGGGTACATTGGCGAGTTTGCCGGCCTCAACTGCCTTATCCACCTGGGTAAAATCTCCCCAATAGTGAGCAGATTTTATTCCCACAAGTAGATCAGGGAACATTTTGGTGATCATGTGAGCCGTCATGATGGGATTCATGTCAGCCACATTCTGCTCCTCAAAGCGACCCAGCATGCCCACACCTACGATATTTAATAACGCCAAAACCCGGGTTTTAGACTGGTCGATTGTCTGTGTCTTAAATTGGCGGAAATTTTTCCATCCCGATGATCCTGCATCGACTACCGTGGTCACTCCCGACCGAAAAGTAAAGCCATCCGGTGGCACACTGGTGGGTCCATCGGCAATATAAGAACCTGGCGTATGTCCGTTGAATACATGCACATGCATATCTATAAGTCCCGGAGTCACATATAGTCCCTTTACGTCAATCACCTTTTTTGACTGACTCTCTGGAATATCTTTTGCAACCGCAGCAATCGAGTCTCCCGATATCGCCAGATCCATAATCTCATCGATTCCATTTTTAGGGTCGATCAAGTGACCCCCTTTCAACAGGATATCGTAATTCTGACCAAAAGAGAAGAACCCACTATAAAGGAAGGCAAGGAGGAGACCAAAACGCATAAGACTTTTCATTTATTCATTTGATATTTAGTTGATAGTTCTTTCATGAAACACCATTTGGCATCGGCAAGTTGAGTGCGGAAAATTACAAAAAAAGAATGCTCAGTGATTATCTAAAAACACTTTCTCCTGGCGATAAAATGATTGCCACCCGACTCTTACTCGTATATTAATATCTCGTGCAGGACGGGTAGTACATTGCATACAATATCTGCTGGACAAAATTGAAGGGAGTTAAATGACCTCGCCTATTCTCATTGCCTGCTACAGCTATTAATTGGGTCGATTTTATGTAGCTAGTGGAGGTCCTCCGGGAATAAAAATGGGTTTTTTATTGTGACTGTACTCCATTCTTTTTGCCGTGAATTTTGCTGTCAGATACTCACCTAGGAGAATCGATCCGGTTAATTTATCATCCGATGCTTTTCCGGTAAAGAGGAAAGCTATATTGTCTCCCGGTTTACGAAAATTACTTTTCATTTTTATGTCATCACCCTCAATCATGCCAATTAATTCCACGGAAGAAAAATCGGTCTGATGAGTGCCGTTTATCCAGTTGCCGTCCTGATGGATAAATAACTTGTGGTGGCTATTTTCGGTAAAGTAATTAATTTCCAAATCCCAATGACCAGTCAGGTTAGCTTGAGCAGCTTTTAATGCCGCTGGTTTTGCTTTGTTTGATCTCGACAAAATGCCATGGAGCCGTTCGGCGACTACTTCCGCATTGCCGGGTTGCATCTGATTGGGTGTAATATTAATGGACGTCATATTGTCGTTAGTTCGGCTACCAATCGCTAACCTTGGTTTATTCCTTGCTACCTCTTCGGCTACTTCTTCACCTGTAAGATTTAATTTATCTGCATCCCATTTGATATGTAGAACCGGCGCATGATTGGAGAGGCCTTTCGGTTGCGTGATTTCACTCGAAACTCCCGAAATTGTAGTGAGCTTCTGATCAATGTGGTCCAACCAACTCAGCCATTGTTGCCATTCCGCCTTGTGATCACGTGCGATCCAGGCTTCCACAGCTGCCAGCATGCCCATCATTTCCTCTTTACCCACCTTGTTGTCTCGTCCTGGTCCGTGATGGGGTGAACTAGCCTGCCATGCGGCCATAAGAATGTCCTTCTTACCCAGCAGCAGACCAGCACATTGTGGGCCACAAATTGCTTTGCCGCCACTATAAGCAACCACGGTAGCTCCCCGGGCTAAATGAACCGGCGGGATGGTGAGATCCTCGGCAGCAGCGTCAGCTAATATCGGGATTCCATGGGGTTTAGCAATTTCGGCAATCACCTCCAATGATAGTGGTTGCCCTTTATCATTGGAAGGACCCGTTACGATGTAAATCATAGCCGTGCGTTGGTTAATGGCTGCTGCCAACTCTTCCGGAGTTTCGACAGTGATTACAGTAATCCCAATATTTCTCACCGCATGGTCGTAAGCATTCCGTGACTGGCGCGGAATAATCACTTCCGTTTTTTCAAAGCCCGTCAAATCGGGTATACGGATCAACTTTTCAGGATTCCCGCCAGTGACGCACGCTGCAGTAAAATGCTTCAGCCCGGCAGCACAACCGGCGGATACCATACCCCATTCACATTCAGTCAAATCAGCCAAACGCTGACCTATGCCGTAGGCAAGTTCATCATATTGTACAAAATATCCGGTGGCCGCTTCCATTGCCGTCGAAACCTCAGGCCGTTCGACGGACCCACCCAGAATGGTGAAAGTGCCGCGGCAATTGATAATTGTGTCGACTCCAATTGAATCATAGATCTTTTCACCAGCTTCAATAGTTTCTGCCAATGTGCCACCCCGTGGTTTTAGCTTTTTAAGAAAGTCCTCATGGGGAATAGCGCCTACCAGGGGTATCGCACTCAGGTGTTTCAAAATATCTCTTCTTTTCATGAGCTGTAATTTAAATCAGAACAAATTTGAAGGCAGGAGCCGTTCAGGAAATTAGTGTGTTTGCAGAAATTTCAATTTGCGAGTGGTCTCCGGTCGTTGAATTTACCTGGTATGACTCCACACTACTTTGCTAAGTAGTTGATTGCTCCCATGCATTGAAGTGCTGCATTGCTTAAAATTAAGGAATCTTTGACAATAATTTTTATTTCTGATGGATGGAAAGGCATTATCCTACTACCAGGGTGATGTATCTCATTATCGTACAACCAACTTACTGCATAGAACATTTCTACTTTTTGTGCGATAGATCCCGAGTTAGATTTTGGCCGGATCAGACAAATTTTTTATTTATTAGTTTTGAAGAAAACGGCATGAGATGAGATTTCTAATAGCACCTTTATGTTTTCTCCTGATTCTTTGGTCCCGGCCAGTTATATCCCAGGACACGAGAGAAGATTTTTCCGAGGCCATCACTTTGATCGATTTATGGCTCGATGCACAGAGATTTTACGATAATTTGCCAGGATTATCAGTGGCGGTCATTCAGGATCAGGAATTGCTCTGGAGTAAAGGCTACGGTTATGCTGATTTGGCGAACAAAGAACCGGCATCAGCCAGCACCAAATATAGTATTTGTTCGATTTCAAAGTTATTTACTGCGGTGGCAATCATGCATCTGTATGATGCAGGAAAACTCAGGCTCGATGATAAGGTCGAAGATCTCCTGCCCTGGTTTAATATTAAACAGCAATTTGCTGACAGTGGTCCGATTACGGTGCGCAGTCTCCTCACGCATTCTTCGGGATTGCCCCGGGAAAGCAATCATCCGTATTGGACGGGTCCGGATTTTCCCTTTCCAGATAAGGCTATGGTTAAATCAGGTCTTGACGCTCAGGAAACGCTCTATCCGGCATCTACGTATTTTCAGTACAGCAATTTGGGACTTACCCTACTTGGAGAAATTGTCACTCAGGTTTCGGGAACAAGCTATTCGGAATACGTAAACAAATATATTCTGGATCCGCTGAAAATGCATAGCACTGAGACTTTTATGCCGGAATCAGAATGGGGCGGCAAATTAGCCATAGGTTATGGGTCGGCCAAGAGAGATGGGCAACGAGAGCAAGTGGCATTATTTGATGCAAAAGGGATCACAGCGGCCGCGGGATTTAGTTCGACGGTTGAAGACCTGGGTAAATTCGCCTCCTGGCAATTTCGCTTGATGGCCAACGGAGGCACGGAAATTTTGCAAGCGTCAACCCTTAAGTATATGCAGCAGGTACATTGGATCGATCCGGATTGGAAGACATCCTGGGGCCTTGGCTTCGCAGTTTGGGAGGAAAATGGAAAATCCGTGATGGGACATGGGGGCTCATGCCCGGGATATCGCAGTACCATAATGATTGATCCGGCAAAAAAAAAGGCTGTTATTGTCATGGTTAACGCCTCAGGGGTGAATCCCTCAAGGTATGTCAATGGAATTAAAGAAGCACTGGCGAAATGCAAGACCGGGGAAGCGGAAATGCAAGATGTAGACCTTACTGCATATACTGGTTTCTATAACGCTCAACCCTGGTGGTCGGAAGAAGTTATTATTCCCTGGCAGGGTAAACTGGCCAGCATAAGTCTGCCAAATGAAAATCCGGCTAAAGGAATGACCCTGCTGGAACAAGTCGAAGCCGATTTATTCAAGCGCCAGCGAAAAGATGAAACTCTGGGAGAGGAAATCCGGTTTGAGCGCAACTCTGAAGGAAAGGTGATAAAATATTGGCAACATAACAATTTCAGTAATAAAATTGCCCCGTTGAACAGGTGATCATTCTCTAGTGTGGATGCTCTCAGTTTTTTAGATCTCACTGTAAAAGGATGGTACATCGATCGAGTTGTTATTGATGATGATCAGCTATCAGAATGAGATTACTCATTACCAAAACTGCCATTGAAAGCTATCTTAATCACTCATAATTAAATACAGAAATCATGATCAAAGATATTGCTGTCAAGGAAATCATGAGCCGGGAGGTGATCACTGTCAGACAAAATGATCGCCTGACCAAGGCACAACAAATATTATCGACAAATCCAATTCATCACTTAGTGGTTATAAAGGATGGGAAAGTATCCGGAATTTTGAGCAAGGCAGATATGATGGGTGCAATGCTAAACGGAAATGGCAAAATCGTGCATGAAAGTGAGATTTCCATTGCTGAAGTCATGACAAAAAATCCCATGACTGTTGAACCAGATGATACCATTGGGCTGGTGGCTGATATTATTTTAGCGAATAAATTTCACTCGTTACCAGTAGTGGAAGATGGTGAACTGGTGGGAATTGTGACCAGTCACGACTTACTTAAACACGTGTATAAATGAAGCCTCAAGTGACAGTGCCTTTGAGTAAAGTTATGTTACCAAATCTGGTGGTGCTCAAGCCTACAGACACCCTGGACAAAGCATCCGAATTGTTTAAGCTGTATCCTTTTCATCATTTGCCCGTCGTGGACGATGATATGATACTGGTCGGCATGATCAGCAGTACCGATCTGGAGCGGGTATGTTATGGCAAATCTCTATTTAAACAACTTAATAAAGCAGCTCAAAATGAAGCTTTGTTAAGGTCGCTAATGGTAAATGAAGTCATGGTCGATGCGGTATTTCAACTGTCCGGCAAGCATACCATTCAGGATGCCTATTCCGCATTTAAAAAAGGCAGATTCAGAGCAATTCCAATTGTCGATGATGGCTTCCTTATTGGCCTTATTACACCGCTTGATCTGGTGCGATATTATGTCGAGGGGTAATAAAGCACTTCACGATCCCTGGTTCTTTTTAGCTCCACCACATTCCGGCGCATTTCGTTAATGTCGGTAGGGATTGAATTAGCGGAGCTTACTGGTTTCAAACTTTTCCATATTCATCTTTCGCTTGATCTAGTACTCTGTCAAGCAAAAGATTGTCGTTAATTCTGGCTCCTTTTTGCAATATGCTACGTTGTAAAGCCTCGCCAGAACTCCGGCTCTGTGTACGTTCTATCGCCTTGCCTATCACAAAAATAATCTCAGAATTATTCAGCATCTTCCACTGGACAAAGTACTGGTCAATCAGTTTTTTGATTTTGGTACACCTGCCTTAGATCGTTTGGACAAAGAAATTCGATTTGCCGTATAAAAAAGTGATATCCGGGGCTTAATTTTTACGGTGGTGCGAGCTTTGAATCTTAGGGAGGATTGGAAATATATGAATGAATTATTTGAAATTTTCCACGAGCAGGATATTAAAGTACATTTAGTGGAATTGGAATAGTATATTGTCTGAACGACTTTTACGAAACCGGCACGAGCAGAGACTGCTCCTTAAACCGATAAAAAGGGAGATTGAAAATTCTGAGGAAAATTTGCTAAATTTTGAGAAAAAATACCGGATGAACTCCGTGCCGGGCGAGTTTTCTGCAGGAGATTTATTGAAGATAGAAAACTCAAAGATTTCAGCGGCCTTGATAGCAAAGATAATTGCCAGGCACTATCAACTTACTATGAATAATTAAGATGCGTAAAGTAGAAACGGTGGTTGCTATGCAAATAGATCCGAAACTGTTTATTGATGCTTTTCTGGTACCGGAGATGCTTGGATCCTGGTGGGGAGTGCAGCAGTCCCTCATTGAACCTAAGGTTGGAGGGCCTTATAGTCTGGTGTGGAAAATAGGAAAAGAAGGATTTGGGTATGTTACCTCAGGCATTGTTACTTCCTATCAACCGGACCGGTTATTAGAAATAAAGAATCTTGTCTATTATAATCCGGAGAGGCCTTTCCTGGGACCTATGTCATTGAGAATTGGGGCACAGCGTTTGCCAGATTATACCGAGTGTTATCTATGTCAGGCCGGATATCAGGAAGGTGCTGACTGGGATTGGTACTATGATGCAGTGCGCGTGGCCTGGCCTGAGATCATGTTAAAGCTGAAAGATTATTTGGAAGAGATGTCAATTTAACCGGCACGGATTTTATCCCTTCTTTTAAGTTACTACAGTGGTAGTTGGTTTATTTGTGCAAAGCAGGCCCAGTCCAACAGGAAAAAAAAGAGATAATAGCAGGATCACTACATAATATTGCGGCAGAAACCCTTGCTCAGCCCATAATAGAATTCCCTGGTAAAATAATAACACTTCTGTAGACAGAAATCCCAGTAGGAAGAGGATTAGTCCCCATCTGATTCGTGCCAGGTTCACATTTAACCAGCGGATTTCGATAGCTACCGCCAAAATAAAGCCGGTTATCATACCCAATAAAATTAAGTGTATAAAACCCACAACAAAATTGCGGATGGTGTAGGCAACCACAGCAAAGTAAGGGATAATGACCAGGGTTTGAATAGCGATCTTGAGGATAAAACAGAGCAAAGCAAAACGGAAAAATGCCACGGCAAGATCCAAATGAGAAAAGGCAGAGATTTGTCGAAGGATTATTATGAAGTACAATAGGGCAATAAACTGCATAAGCACTCCGGTACTATTGATCAGAAAGATAAAAGGAAGAGGTTCTGACCATGTGACCGCCATGGCATAAGTTAGAAAAGTTGCCAAAAGAAGGAAATATAAAAAGAAGGAAAGATTGGATTTTTTGATCTTGACCAATTGCGGTTCGATGATTTTGAAAAAGATGCCAATAACCGCAAATATGAACCAGCCATTGAACTGAAAGTGCAGGAAGAACTGAACAGCCATGTGGTAGGCAGCAGAATGCCGGAGGTCATTGACGATCAGCACCGGAAGAACCCAGATGGCCAGGGTAGAGATTATATGGAAGATCAGAGCACTTTTAACAAACAGGGCGGCAAATCCTTTTTCAGATAATTGTCGTAAGAAATAGAAGGTAAATATATAGGCCAGCAGCAGGTGGACAGTTGTGAAGAATAAGGGGATACCTGTATAGCCGAAAAACGGAAAAGTGAGAAACATCCCTACCACAGCAATCTGATTGCCATAATAGAGCAAACGAAAAACCTGCTGATGCATGAACTCTCTGCCGAAAAATTGCATCAGAAGAGCAAATACAGCCAGGTATCCCCAACCTATCATGGCCACATGCGAATGACCATGAAGTATATTTTTAAAACTAAGGCCAGGAATCTCAACCAGAAATGCCAGCCTTAAAGTTACTCCCAGTAAGCTCGCGAGCAGTAGATTGACAATTGCTATTCTAAACCACTTACTATAATGAACCTCCTTTGATTGCATAAAATGAAGCGATCAGAACCGAACTATTTTGGAGCCTGGTCCGTGTCTATAGCGTACATAAATTCTAATACATCTCTTGCATCTCCAATGGACAAATTTTGATTTGGCATACGCGTAAGACATTCCTCCAATAGTTTTCTTGCCGTTTCATCCTGCTCCAGCATTACTTCCACATTGGTAATCATATTCATAATCCATTCCGGTTTTCGACGCTCGGTCACACCTTTCCAACCTGGACCGACTACGCGCATATCCGTGTAACGATGACATGCAGCGCATTTCATATCAGAGATTGCCTGGCCTCTTTTTACCATATCCACATCCAACGGATCATTGAGTTTAACTTCCTTGATCTCGCCAATACCCAACCCATCATCATTTTTACTCATTGCGGTACCGGGATCGGATTCCATGGTGGTAGTCGGCTTAGGCTTGTCACCGGATCCTCCACAAGCCAGCAAAGCGGCACAGAGGAAAATAAATAGCTGATTCTTCATGACTTTTTAATTTGATTGAATTTAGTCACAAATATTAATCATCGGACAAGGGTCAATCATGACCATTATCAACTTAAAAGATGATGTTGATCATGTGCCTGCTTCGTAATAAGGATTTGCTTTGTATCTGAAATTAACCAAGACAGGATCAGGTGGTCTTGTATACTACTAATCTTAAAACGAATTGTCAAAATATAGTTAATCACACTGCCATGAAAATAATATATAGTTCATTATTAACTCTTTTTGTTCTTGCGATCATGACATCGTGCGGAACTCCCACACCACCTAGTAAGCAGGGTGGAGTCCTGGGTAGCAATGCTGCTTCTGCTGTTTATGTGCCACCGGGATCATATGATGAGTTTTACGCTTTTATGTCGGGAGGATTTAGTGGTCAAATCACCGTTCATGGACTTCCTTCGGGAAGGCTATTTAAGACCATTCCTGTCTTCTCTGTGGATGCCGAAAAGGGCTATGGTTTTAACGAAGAGACAAAACCCTTGTTGGAAACTTCCCATGGTTTTGTTCCCTGGGATGATGCCCACCACCCGGAACTCTCTCAAACACAAGGTGAAACGGATGGCCGGTGGATCTTTATTAATGGGAATAATACTCCCCGGGTTGCCCGTATTGACCTGACTACATTTGAAACTGCAGAGATCATTGAGATACCTAATAGTGGAGGAAACCACAGTTCACCATTTACCACCGAAAATACGGAATATGTTGTGGCAGGGACGAGATTTAGTGTTCCCTATCCCCAGAAGAGCGTGCCGATAGACAGTTACGAGGAGAATTTTAAAGGGATGCTTACCTTCATATCTGTCGCGGACGATGGTGCTATGGAGATCGCCTTTCAGATATTATTGCCCGCATTTGACTACGATCTCGCGCATTCGGGAAAAGGTCAATCACACGGTTGGACGTTTTTCACTACTTATAATACCGAGCAGAAATCGACCTTACTAGAGGTCAATGCCTCTCAGAATGATAAAGACTTTATCGCTGCAATCAATTGGAAAAAGGCCGAAGAATTCATCAAAGAGGGTAAGTTCAAAGAAGTCGATACCAAATATGCGCACAATGTGTATAATGAGCATACGCATACAGCCACTTCAACCATGAAGAACAAGGTGAAAGTCCTGACTCCGGAAGATTGTCCCGGATTGGTATATTTTCTGCCGACTCCCAAATCTCCGCATGGTGTCGATGTGGATCCCACCGGAGAGTACATAGTGGGTAATGGAAAGTTATCTGCTGACCTTACCGTCCATTCATTTAGTAAAATGATGACAGCCATAGAAAATCAGGCCTTTGAGACCGAGATCGCTGGTATTCCGGTGCTGAAATTTGAAGAAGTTGTCGCCGGTGCCGTACAGAAAGCTGGATTAGGGCCATTGCATACCGAGTTTGATGGAAATGGTTATGGATACACTACTTTTTTCATCTCGTCTGAGATCGTGAAATGGAAGGTGGGCACCTGGGAAGTGGCCGACCGCGTACCTTGTTACTACAGCGTGGGACACCTGATGATACCGGGAGGAGACAGCCGAAATCCGGATGGAAAATATATGGTGGCTTTAAATAAGATTACCAAGGACAGATACCTGCCGACCGGGCCCGAACTTTGCCATTCGGCGCAATTGTATGACATCTCCGGTGATAAGATGCAACTACTATTGGATTTTCCAACCATGGGTGAACCGCATTATGCGCAAGGCATTGCGGCATCCAAGGTGGTGCCTAATATTAAGAAATTCTATCCACTGGAAGAGAACGAACACCCATACCGTACGCTTGGAGAAAAAGATGCCCGGGTAGAAAGAGATGGCAGAACAGTACATGTATACATGACGACAATAAGAAGTCACTTTGCACCAGATAATATCGAAGGTATCGAGGTAGGTGATGATGTATATTTCCATGTAACCAATCTTGAGCAGGACTGGGATGTGCCGCATGGATTTTCAGTAATGGGCGCCAACAATGCAGAACTATTAATAATGCCGGGACAAACGGAGACATACCACTGGATACCTAGCCAGGAGGGAGTTTGGCCATTTTACTGCACTGACTTTTGCAGTGCGCTGCATCAGGAGATGCAAGGCTACATTCGGATCTCGCCACGAAATTCAGGAGTGGCCTTGAGTTGGCGACTTGGGGAAGACGAGCAAGGATAATCCTGTTTGTTTCTCTATGAAAGAAATAAAAATCTGAATTTTGGCTGATTCTCTGATCATGTTGTGG
>JABDLW010000342.1 GCA_013001805.1 Saprospiraceae bacterium
GGTCAATGCTCCCTATGTACACCCCAAAGTGAGTGATAATATTTCTGTAAAAAGGAGATATTTGGGTTTTAAGGAAAATCAGCATATACTGCCCGAAGTGATGAAAGTGTTTCTGGATAAGAAAGAAACACTAATACAGTACATTAAAGACTTCAAGCGCATTTCCGGTGGTGAACGTCGAAGATGCATTAACTATATAGAAGATTTTTATCAGAAGGTCGCAGAAAACAATCTCACCTTTGAATACAAAGAATACTAATAGAATCTCTTTCAGAAAGCTTGCCCGATCCCCTCTGTCCCAACGTAGAGATCTCTGATCAATTTCTGATAATAACGCCCCATTATTCTCGCATTTTCGTATTTTCATAAACTAACTTCGCACCGACTATTTGCCGGCAAGAACACTACCGGGTAGCGTTTGAAGTAATCAGTAACCTAAAAAATTAATCAATATGCTGCAATTATCTGTCCCTATTCCTAATATTGAAGGCAAACAAGAGATTGAGATTGACATGACAGTCAACGGTAAAAAGCAAAAAATGCATTTTATCGTAGAAGTTTTTCCCTGGGAGGCATGCGTAACTCAGACCGATAATCGAGTGGATTGCATCAGAGAGCTGGTACATGACTATGGCAGTGAATGGACGATCTATAACATAGGTATACCAACCGATAATTATGTTCCTCTTACCTTCGTAAAAACAGAAGACTGGGTGAGGCAGCGACAAGCTCTACTAAGCGCGGTCACCGGTTGATCAATACCAGGCAATTCCAGACAATGTTCTTTCCTTAGATAAAGAAGGAGTACAAGTGAGTGACATGATCATATCCACTTACTGAGACACTTACTGCCTTAATATGCTCCCCAGCTACTTTATCAACAATTGATTGGAATAGTATAAGTAATTCAACCTTTCCCTTTCCAACTTCAACCTTAATTCGATCAGTTTGAGTTGGCCATCAATATACTTTTCTTGCCGCTTATTCAATAGAAACACAGAGCTCTCTCCCAGTCTAAATTTTTCGTTTTCACCTTCCAGAAGCAAACGATAACCGGCAACATTTTCTTGTAGAAGCTGGAGTTGACCGGCTAAGATCTCTTGCTGCTGCAGAGTGGCATCCAGCTTATTTTCCAACTCGTTGCGTTTGTTCTCTCTGTCCAGGACCAATTCCTGTATTTTAATGGCACCGCGCTGAACATCAGCCCGTTCACTTCTTAATAATAATGGAAATGAAAAATCAAAACCCCATTTAAAATCTGCTGCAGAAAAAGTGGGTGAAAGCCCGGCGTCTGAGGTAGCAAGTAGTGGATTATATTTTATTTTGAATTTTGGTTTTAATTTTTCACGTTTTAATCGCTGCTCGATTTCATTTTGAGTTATCTTATTGTCTGCAGCTAAAATGATGGGATTATTGACTACAGCCCTCTCGTTGTCCAGATTGATACTTTGCACAAAAAGTCCATTTCCTGAGGTCTCAGGTTGGGTGTCCGGTTGCAGTGTAACCGGCATATCGTTAAACCATAAAAAATTCTCCAGTTGTTGCCTGGCTTTTAACAACAGCGCCTCATTCTTTTGTAAGGAAATCGATGCATCCTGAAAGAGAATATTTGCCTCCAGCGTATCCATAGCTGTTTTCTCGCCATTGAGAAACGATTGTTTTGTATTTTCCAGGTAATTAATTGCTAACTCGAGATTTTCAATTAGCGTGATGCGAAAAGCATCAAATTGTTGCCACTGCAGATACTGTATTGAAGCTTCATAAAGAAGTTGATTTAGCATGATTTGCCTTTCATTTTCCGCCAGGTCTTGAAAAATTCTAGCCTGATCCAGGGCAATTCGCCTCTCATTTACAATCAAGCCTTGCAGCACATCGACCTCAACACCGGCGTTCCATAATCCATTGGTGCCCGTGGAATATTCCGGATTTAGAAATGTCCCGTCAGAGTTTTCGTAACCGGTTACAAAATCTACCCCAAATCTGGATATCGGGATTTGTAACTTACCCTGAAATTGCCGGTAGTAAAGTTTGTCATCAAAATTCTTCTCATTCCATCCCGACGTAATCACAGGATCAAGGTTTCCCCGGGCTGATAGCCACTCTGCTTCTGCCATTCTCGATTTTAAATCAGCTTTCCGGGAAAGCGGGTGAAACCGAATAACATTATCCATGAATTCACGGTAAGTGAGTATGGTGCTATCGATCTGTCCATGTGTAGAAGTAATACATACACAGCATATGGATAGGATTTGAAACCATGAAATTTTAATCCGTTGCATCAATTTAAATATTTCGTCTACCCCAGGCCAGACTCCTTCGATTGCTATTCCTGTCAATTAAATCACTTGCACCCATCAGTTTTTCGAGTTCATTAGCATCCTATTTTACCGATTTTAATGGCACCTTACGTTTTAGATCTATGGGTTTGTCTTCAGTGGCATAAAAATCCGGAGGGAAACCGTTGAGCTGGCGCCAGACTTCATACCATATCGGGACATCATTTAAGAGCATAAAAGCGTTAGTGCCGGTCCCAACTCTTAATCTTTCCGGCCATGCCTTTTCACTCGCCGCGGGACTGATTAGCACGCGGTAAAATCCATTCTTACTAATGAATTGATCTATGGCCACAATATTCCCGGAAAAGACGCCAGTCGAGGCTTCGGGCCATCCGCTGATGATAATCGCAGGCCAGCCATCAAATCTTAGTCTGGCTCGATTTCCAACACTGAGCAACGGGAGATCCTGGGGTTTCAAATACACCTCCACCGCCAGATCATATTTATCTGGCATAATAGTGGCAATATCTGCTCCTTCCTTTACCGTTTCTCCGATACCTTTCTGAATTGTCTCCGTTATAAATCCCGACTGCGGTGCCGTAATGTAATAGTACTTTTGCCTTTCACTATAATTACTGAGTTCATTACGCAATTTGGAGCTTGCGGCCATGCTTTCCAGTTTCGAAGATAAAGCCGATTGTTGATCCGATCGGGACTTGGACAATTTATCCGCATATTCATTATCGATCGCTAACAGCTCAATGGTCAAATTAACTAGTTCGTTTCTCTGGTTTAAGAGCTTGTTCTCCTGTACGCTTAC